>JBILBT010000002.1:0-29792 GCA_044353545.1 Crocinitomicaceae bacterium
TTCTGTCACCGTGATTCGCTCGCCATCAAAATACGCCGTCACGAATGCATCTGCTGAGCCGCGATCGAGGGCATCTTGCTTCTTTACACGCGCTTCCTCAGCGCTACTGAACATCCCTACAGAATAGCGAATTTGCCCATTCGGCAAACGCAGTGTCATCAAAGGTGATAAGTTGTAAAGGACATCCGCTGATACCGGTTTGTTAAACACTCCTATTTGAACTGTAAAAAACAAACCTTTAACTTTCTCTATCGCATCCGCAGGAGCTGCTCCTGGGGCTTTATTGTAAGTGTAATTTACTACAGCTTGCTTTTTAGTCGTATCCCCTTCTGAGACTGCACTTAAACTTAAATCGCGCTCAATAATATTTGCCAATTGTGCACTTGTGTCAATCCCCAAGCTCACCGCTGTACTTGCCGAAAGCTCCAAATTCAATTCATTTTCTCCCAACGCCACACACGTGCCATTTGCTTCCAATATTCTCGCTTCAGCCAAGGTGATGCGCTTACCATCGCAATAGGCTACAGCAAATGCGTCCGTATACCCTAGGGTTTTGATTTGATCGCGCGCCTCCACTACTCGCTTGCTGTTGTTAAAATAGCCCGCCAAATATCTCGTTACCCCATTGTTTAGTTTTTCGCCCGATACGGGATTGAATTCAGAAAATAGATCCATTGGAATTGGATTGGCAAAGGCCCCTATTTGAACGCGGTATACCAATCCACTTGGTATTTTGACGTTAACAGGTATTGTTCGCTCTGTTGAAACTACTGTCGTGTTGGGTGCACTAATGGTTAATCCATTGGCTGGCAATGAAACAAGTGTTGCAATTACTGCCAACTTGTCAATTGGTGCAATACCGCGCAACACGAGATTTTGCATTTTTAAGCGCATATCTTCAGCAAGATTGATTTCGTTTTGAGCTGCCTTTTGAAGAATTTCTTGCCGAGCACGCAATGCTTCCAGCTCTTTCTCTTCTGCGGCAATTTCCGACGCATCACGATTCAATTCCTCAATTCGTTCTGTCGTTAAATCGCCCGCATAGACTTGAACTTTCCGTCGTAGGGCACTCTTCTTTTCAGTCAACTGTGCGTCTAATGTAACAATTTGTTGCTCTACTTCCAATGCTTCATTCACTTTTACATAATAATCTGCATACTCCTTTGATGAAGCAATCTGACGCTCAAATTCTTGCGTTATTTCTTGATCAATCGCAACTTCATTGATGACAGAAGTCAAATTCGTCGCTTCGCGCAATTCTTGGCGTTCATTGGTTTTTAATCCAACAGATTCATTGAGCAGTGCAATTTCCGTATTGATCCTCTTTTGTTCGGCCAAAAGTTCTTCCTTCTCTTTGCGATTGGCGCTATTCAATTCTAGCGCAGTTTCTCTGTATTGGTCTTGTAATTGGTTGATGCGATTCGTTTCTGACATAATTTCTGCGGTCAAATTTTCCTCTGTATCCAATTGAGCACCCGTCTGCTGTTCGATTTGCTTTTCAAGAGATTTTATGTAGGCTTGCTCTACAATTGCCTGTGCATTTTCAATCGCTGTTGTGGTCTGATCTAAATAATATTTTTGCGCTACTGGATCTTTCGAATTGTCCGACTCAAGCTTGAATTGATCCGCGCGATTCATCTCATTTTCTGAAGATTCAAGTGCCAATTGAATCATTTTTTGCGATTCTGGGTTTGTTACATTCTGCTCTTTCAAATCCTTCTGCATGGTTTTCAAGGCCGCCAGTTCTGTAGCATTCTCAACACTTGTCAAACTGATCTCGCGCTCTATTTGTTCCGTTTCAATCGATTGCAATTCTTTCGTCAGTTTTTTCTCTTCTTGTGCCGTGATACTCTTCGCTAGCAATTCTCGTTCAAGCCTTTCTTTTTCCTTCGACAAACGCATCAATTCGGGATCTACATTATCGCTCTCTGCAATAATCTCCGTTTCAAGTTCACCTATGGTGACAGACACCTGACGGCGTTTCTCTTTCACAAGGGCTAACTCAGTCTGCAAAGCGTCACGTTTTCCTTGAACGATTTGATTTTCAGGTTGTTTCTTCACTTGAGCTTCGAACTCAGACAATTTTACTGTCAACGTTTGTTCGTACACCTGAAGCTGTTTGTCTTGAGATTTCGTTTCCTCAAGTGTAGTATATCTTTCATTCAATGCTTTTTGTTCGGCTCCTAGAGCGGATGTTCTCAATGTTTCAATGTAGTTGGCATTCGAGGCGGCAACAGCAACTGCTTTCTCCATCTCGATGCGCGACACCTCCAACAAATGCTCCGAGATCAATGCCTCAACAAGTGCTTCTTTCTGTGTTAATGATTGGTCTTTCGGATTTTTCTTGAGCTGTTTTTCAAGTTGTTTTTGTTCAGCACGCAACTTTGCTATCAACTCCTGCTCGATGGCTTGTTGTTTTGCATATGCTTCAAATGCCTTCTCACCTGCAGTTCCGTTTTGTGTTTCCGCGATGCGCGACGAATAATCTGGCATGACATCTACAAGGATCCGTTCCTTTTGCTCATTCAAGGCCGGATCTTCCGAAGGACGATTTATGTTCTCTTTGTATTCAACAATCGACCGGTTTAATGCGTTCCTCAGTGAATTCAGCGTTTCAATATTGTTTGCAGTTTCAGTGTTTGAACTACCCATACCTACTGCATCCAAACGGAAAATTTCTTCCTCCACCACTTCCAATAATTCCTGGTCCAAATTCAACAAGGCCTTATCCTTGGCCCTACTGTTCATTTTGGCATCGTTGGTAATGAAATTTTTACGTGTGCTGTAATCCGACAACAAGTTATCAGTCATTTTTTGCATCGCTATTGCTGACTGAACTTCATCTGGATCTAAGGCTTTCAATCGGTCAGATGCCTCCGTTTCCAATTGCTCCAAGAGCGCAAGTTGCCGCAGAGCTTCCGCATTGTTCGGATTATCAGCAATGCGATTTTCTTGTTCCTCAATGGCTGGATACAACTTTCGTAAAAGTTGTTTTTCGTTGTCCATAAAGATCAAATCCTTCTCTTCTTTTGGTAGAGTCGAGGCACTGACCATTGAGGTAGTAGTTGAATAATCAGGACTTAAGGCACTGATGGCAAAAGCTTTTTCTGCCTCACTGAATTGAGCTGCATTGCGTGCCTTAACACTATCTTGACGGGAGGCGATAGCTGTCTGAAGATCTTCAGATACCGATTCGAGAATTGCTTTTTCGCGCTGAGCTTCTGCTCCATTTTCATTTGTTAATTCCTCAATACGCTCATAGGTTTGAGAAAGGAATTTACGCGCTGCAAAGATGGAATTATCAAGTTCAGTTGAAGACATTTCAGAAACATTTTCGTTCTGTCCCATCTGCATTTTTCTAAAATCCGGATCTAGTTGATCAATAACACGGTCTTTATCCTCTTGGGTGATGTTTGAAACTTGCTGCTCCGATTTTTCGTTTTGTAAGACTGAAAGACGCTGGCTATTTTCACCCAAAAGCGCCATTAACACCTCATTTTCACGCAGCAAGGATTTGTCCTCAGGTGATGTATTCAATCCATTCAATACAGCTTCCATGCGCGCAATGATGCGTTCATTCAACTGAGCTTCATTTGAAATGGCTAGGTCAAGATCTTCAGATGATTTAATTTGACCACCCAAAAGATTAAATGTATAGCTCGGCGCTATCTCTTGAATTTCATTTTGTTTTTCGGTATTCGTTATTGGTGAACCAACAAGTGGTACACCACTTTTCACAGCAGCTAAGTCACGTTCTTTGACTGTAATCAACTGTTTTTGTTCTGAAAGGAACGCATCAAGAATGCGGATTTCCTCTGTAGCCCTTGCATCAGAAGGGTCTTTGTTTACTCGTTTTTCAAGGACTTGTCGTTCCTTTTCCAATTTGGCTAAAAGCAACTTTCTCAAGTCAATTTCCTCTGTCAGTTTATCAACATCAGACTTAGAAGATGAAATGATTTCGTTCAATTGCGCATCAAATCCTGGCAATACGGCCGTGAGCAATTCAGCTTGTGTTCGCGCCTTTTGAGAATTAACGCCTGCTTCAGGTGTCGATGCCGCAAGAATCTGTAATCGTTCATTCATTCGGGTTTCTATGAACTCCTTTTCAGTCTTCAGATTCTCGATTGCTTCAGCAATAACTGCTGCATCGGGACGGTCGATCCCTAACTTCACTAAGGTCTCTATCTCTTTGTTCACGCGTGAAAGGAGCTGTTGGTCGCGAGATTGAATTCGTTTGCTTTTTTCTAGTTCAGATAATGATGTATTCGATTGAATCGTTACAACATCCTTTTCATAGCTCGGATCAATTTGAGAAATTGATGTTTTCAATGGTGCGGTGGTTACCACTTCAGAAGATAACTTAGTCAACTGAGTTTCATTCGTAGTGATAGATTTTTGAATTTCTTTTTCTAAAGCTGTTAAGACTTCCATCTTGTTTTTCAACTCTTCCTCAGTGTTATTTTTTAATGAATTAGCAAGCTCTGATTTTGTGGATCTCACCTGTTCCAACATGGCCTTGTCCAATGCAATCAATGACTCAAGTTTTTCTTTATCAGAACTAGAGTTGGTAACTATACTCGATCGAACACTTTCATATTCCGGGTTGATCTTTGCTAAAATAGAAGCCCTTGTGGCAGGCTCAGCCTTGGTTTGTTGACTTTGGTTCAGTGAATCGATCACTTTTACCTGAACAGCTATTTGCGTTTCTACAATCGCTTGACGCGAAAGCAGACTTTCGTCAGTTGGGTTTTGGCTTAATGCAGTTTCGATTCTTTCTTGCTCAGCTTCCAATTTTGACAAACGCGCTTGCTCTATCGTTGCCAATTCTTTCGCTTTTTGTTCAGCGCTCAATTGGGAATTATTGTCTAAAGCGGCTTTTCGATTCGTATAATCTGGATCGATGTTTTCCACTGTTTCATCTGCAACAGTTTGACTTTTCAACGATTCGATCTTCTCCGAACGGATGGCAATTTCATTGCTTTTTTCAGACTTCAAGGAGCTTAGATTCTCTGCATTCTGCTGATACAAACTATTGGAGGGGTCTTGAGATTTAAGTCTATCATTTTCTACGATTGCCTCATTCACCTTTTCTACAAATCCCTTGTCAAGATTTTGAATGGCATTCAGTTTTTCAGTCGGTGAAAGTTGCGTGTTAGCTATAATTTTCTCGCGCTCATTGACATAACTACCGTCAATATTCACTTCCAATGCTCGTTTTTGCGTTGCCACATCAACTGGATTTTGAGAACTTGCATTGAATCGATTCTCTAGTTCTTTGATGCGCTCTTGTTGCTGCTCGATTTCATTCAATAGAACGACATCTTTAAGCAAGGCTTTTTCGTCTAAAGGACTTGCGTTGACAGTCAAGTTGTTCTTTCCCTTTTCGGTATTTAACTTCGTCAAATACTGTTCTTCAATGGCCTTCAGCTGTGTGTTTTTCTCTTGCTCAGAAAGTTGGGTATTGCTTTCAACCATTTTCAATTGACTTGAATAAGTAGGATCTACTTGTGACAGTAATTCTGTCCTAATTTCTTCTGTCCCAATGCGCTCGATGGCAACTTTTCGTTCAGCGATTTTAGCAATGTAATCATCGCGCAAAGAGTTCAGATCAATTTCTTTTTGTTGATTTATTTTAGTGTTGGGATCTTGCGCCAAAAGCTTCGCATTGTCTGAAATGGCTTGATCTATTTTTGCTAAAAATGATTCATCAAGATCTTGTAAGGCACTTAGTTTTTCTGAAGATGTCAAGGCCGAATTTTGCACAACCTCTGTTCGTTTATCAAGAAATTTCGGGTCAACGGACTTAGAAATTTCAATTTTTCGTTCATTCTGACGCGCAGGGTCAAATTGTGCCAACTCCTTTTCTCTCGTTGTAATGCGCTCGTTCGTTTCCGTTTGAAGCATTGTCAATTTTTCATTTCGCTCCTTGAGTATGGTATTGTCCGGGTCGGTGCTCAACTTATTGGAAAGTTCAGCCTTCTCACGTTCAATGGACTCGCTTAATTTTTGATCCGCAGCTTGACGTGCAATTTGCTTCTCAAGCGACGACATGGTTTCATTGTTTTCTATCGCAGCAATTTCTTCATCGTATTCCGGCTCAATTTCATCGGTAAGTGTTTCCTTTGAATTCCCTCCTTTTTGATTGGCTAAAAGCAATTCCACTTGGCGCTCGTGGGCATCAATATTTTTAAGTAAATCTTTTTGATAAGTCAGCAAAGCGCGCTTTTCATCCGCAAGACCTACGTTTGTTGGATCATCAAACAAGACCTTTTCAATTTCTTCCAGTCGACTGGTGAATGACGATTCTATTTTTCGTTCAATTGAAAGTATTTTGTAGAGCTTTTCCTCCTGCGATAAATTCGTGTCTTCTTGCACTGCTTTCAAGGAAGAAACATACTCCGCATGGATGGTTTGAGATGTGCGTCCAGAAGACAAATTTACAGACTCCCGCAAACTTGGATCCTCTGCATCCATTTTGGCAATTTGCTGCTCCACATAAGATGTCAAGGTGTTCGAATTTACTTTTTGAGTTGTGGCTAAAGCATTCCGCGCCTGTTCTTTACTCACTGCGACCACCGACTTGTTCGAAATAGCATCTTGAATGATGCTGATTTGTTTGTTTAAGCGGTTCTTTTCTCTGGTAACGATGTCAACCTGTTTCAATAAAAGGTTACGCTCTTCATTGATCAATCGAATTTCTTCTTGCTTGGAAGCAATCTCTGCTTGAATGCCAGGAAGATCTTTCTTCTTTGCCATGAATACAGAATTCTGAAGGGTTTGAAGAGAAATTTCTAATCTGCGAATTTCATCCGCATAGGCATCTATTTTCTTTTGATGAACGCGATTCTCCTCGTCCAGAAGCACCGCTTTTGCAACCAGATTAGGCACCAATTCGAGCGATTCATCAGTCAATATGTTTTGAATGGCCTCCTTATTTTGACCAATCACTTCGAAAGCCCCATTTTCGTCCCCTGCTTCGATGAGCACATTGAATTGCTTAAGTGCCCGCTCAAATGTCTCTATGGATTTTACAGCATCTGACGAGCCAAACACACCATCGATCGAATCGTTCAACTTCAATAAAGAAGCTGAATAAGCATTTAACTCCTTTTGTGCTTTAATCATTTCATCTGCTTCTCTCAGCAGGATGTATTTTTCGCGTTTATTTGATGTTGCATTTGCCGTTGAGACTTTCACTTTTATTTCCTCCTCGAGTCGAGTAAACTCTTGCGCATTTTCAATGACTAGGGTACGCACATTGTTTTCAATGGCCTCTTTAAGCGTTAGATTGTCTTTCGTTTTTTGCAATTCGCGATTGAGCAAATCAGCTACTTCATTCGGCAAAAGGTTTCCAATACCTAAATCATTCAGTACTTCGCGATTTTTCTGAGATTCGGCAAGAGCATCCAAATCAAATTGATCGGCATTAATGTTCAGTTCAGAGCGCTTCATGATGACTTCGGCAATGATTGCTTGAGGGTCATCTACCTCTTCATCAAAGAGATTCAAAATGACTATTTGCTCTGTCCCGTCGTCTCCTTTTTTATGAATAATTCGCTGTTTCAATGGCTTGAACTCTTTCATATAAGGGATGGATACCTCCGACTTAAACGTTGATTCATTTAACCCAAGGGTCACCGTGTATTCATATTTCCCTCCTTTTGGAAAAGTGATTTGATAAATGGATTTTTCGTTAGAATTGAAAACACCAATGGTTTGACCACTGACCACATCGCGCACCTCAATCTTCACCTTTTTAAGTTGGGGATCAAGTTCAGAGTTAAAATCTCCTTTGATGGCCACAAGTTGAATTGGCACGCGTTCAACCCGAACCTTATAAACTTGTAGCGTTCCATCCTGACCTTGTCGTGCCGAGGCAAACCATGCATTTTTATTGTCGGCATCGACCACATACAATAAATCATCGTCGGGAGAAGAAATAGCGAAATCCAGATTTTCAGCTGGACCAAATTTTCCAGTCGAAGGATTCAATTTACAGCGGAACACATCGAAACCTCCCATTGAATTGTGTCCTTTCGACGAAAAGTAGAGGTATTGTCCATCTGGGTGCATGTAAGGAAAATCTTCATCGAATGTTGAATTCACATCCCCTTCTGCCAATTGTGCCTCACCCCACGTACCTGCCGTATTTTTTTTGCGATAATAAATGTCTTTGCCCCGATTGCCATTTTCACCATAACTGGAGTAATAAATGACCGACGCTTCTTCAGGAAAATAAACCAATGGTGTATGACCATTTTTTTTATCCTCTTTGGTTTGAAAATCAGCTGTGACGAGAAAATTACCTCCTAAGTCATTCAGGTCATACACCCGAAAAAACTTATCAATGGCAATTTCTTTTTTGTCTTGAACGATAATGTCTGTAATGGTTGTGAGCAACTGTTGACCATTTTTACACATCTCAATTTCGCGCTCGGCATCCATCAATTTGGAAGATTTACTTCGCACGCTGATATATTTCTCATACTGTTTAATCGCTTCGCTGAATTGATAATTCAGGTGAAGTGCTTTTCCTAAGTAGTAAAAGGTTTCTGGCACCGCTGAAGGGTTTGACGCTGCATATTTGAGGTGCTTAATGGCTTCTTTTTTATTGTCTGAATTGAACAATAAACAGGTTCCATAGCGATAATTGTAATCGAAATCCCGCGGTTTTAAAGACAATAATCGCAAGTATAAAGGGGTAGCTTCGAGAAAATTTGCGTTCTCAAAAAAGGCATCAGCCTTGGTCTTCATTTCCGCTTCTGTTTGACAAAACGCAGTGACAGAGAGCATAAGAAAACTGGCGATAATAAGGATATGTCTATAAAACAACAATTCTTTTTGTGCTACTTGCAGGATTTAATTCGACTAGGAATACGATTATTTCTTAAAAAGGTTCATGCGACTTTCTTCACCCCGCCAAAGTCGAGTTATATTCTTTCGGTGAGCAAAAATCACGAGCAGGGATAATACAATACTAAAAAGAGTCATCCACAGCGATTCATTCTTCAACACGAAGTGAACGACAAATGGAAAAACAAGGGCAGCAACGATGGCACCTAAGGAGACATATTTAGATACAACAAAAACACATAGAAATGCCCCAAAACAAATCAATGCGGCAAGTGGTTGAATTCCGATAATTACACCCAAACTTGTCGCCACTCCTTTTCCACCGCGAAACCCAGCAAATAATGGAAACACATGTCCAACAACAGCAAGTATAGAAGCCACGATCTGAACATTCCCGATAAGAATCAACTGTTCAGCACTTGGTCCACTATCTGGAAGTGCAATCATTGCTGACAACGCAAAATACGGAAGTGATGAGGCCAAGGCACCTTTTAGGATATCGATCAACAGCACAATGATTCCGGGCTTCTTACCAAGAACACGAAAGGTATTCGTTGCTCCAGCGTTTTTGCTCCCGTGCTCTCTAACGTCCAAACCATAATATGCTTTACCAATCCAAACAGCAGTAGGAATAGAACCCAAAAGATAGGCGATTAGCCCAAAGATGAAATAGTCTTGAACATTCATTACTTCTCAAATAAACGAAGGAACTTACTCAGATAAATGCTTTGTGTTGTTGATTCGTAGTAAAAGTTCTTTGTTTTGCGTTTCTCTTCCTTAATGGACAGGATGGCATTCGATAAATCTTGGTCGTCAGTAATGATTTTCATTGTACCGTCTTTTTTCACCATTTGATAATCGAAATAATACTGTAATCCTGCAGGAGTCGTAAACATTAAGCCAAATCGGTCGCCACCAGCCTCGCTATAGACTTGTTGAAAGAAAGCTTTCATCGGTAGCGTTTTCATCAATGGTTTATCAAAAATGTTCACAATCACTGCTGAGGATGTGGAGGAAATCAAGCCTTTTTCTTCCATGGAAGGATTGTCAAAAGACTGAAGTTTTAAACCTGTAATCACCAAAGAATTTTCTAGGGAGTTAGGCACTTTTTTAAATTCACCCGTTATCGTGTAATCAGATTTAATTTTATCCGCAGTCGTTTGATCCGACCATTGAAGTATGGCTTCAGAAAGGGTGATTTGATTGAAGTTGATTGGCTTTATGTTTTCCACTGTTTCCAATCGTGTAGCCAAATCTTTCATGATTCCTTTATCGATTGCCATTGAAATTCTTGCCGTTAGATTCATCGTTGTACTTCCCGTTGCTTGGTCATATTTTGCCACACCCACAGCGTCAATTGCTACATCTCCATAATCCATACCGAGGTTCACTACACCTTCGCCATTCAAGGAACAACTTTCTCTATGCAAGGAAATGAAGTTTCCTTTTTCAGCGCGGTTTAACAATTTCTCTTTCGTTGCGATTTGGAATTCCTTCGCCAAAGGATTGTATTGTAAATAGCCACTTGCCGTCATTACAATTGGGTCATTGGCTTGAACCAATTTTGATAAGAATGTAGGATAGATGGCAATGCTATCAAGCATAGCAGAGTTTCTCCAAACAATTCCTGCTGTAAGAGCCTGGCCATCTAAGTTTTTCATTTTTTCCGATACTGGAATCTGAATATTCTTTGGGTCAAGCGGAGCGGAGAAAGACAACCAATTTCGCTCAAAATTCTCACAACTATGATTGATACGTGTTGCTCCCTCGAATGCGATAAGTGGATTAGACGCATTAATGGCTACTTTCCCGTAATAATCAAACTCATTACTTAACTTAAATTCATCTTTTTGATCAACAGATCCAGCTGCTATCGTTTGATATGAAGTATCTAAGGTGATGCTTTTCATGACAATGTAAGTCAATGCGCTATCTTTATCGTAATAAGGATATTCTCCATTTCCAGAATAGGCTCGACGACCGGTGACCTCAACATTCACATTCAAGAACTTGTGGTATTTCGTAATGTAATTGGCAACGATACGAGCATTCGTAAATGGTTCCATCTTGGCATTTTTACGGATCGTTACTTTCATGCTGTCTGTAAAGATGCGTGCATCTGCGATTTCAAGGTATGGAACTTTATCACAGAAAAGCGCTTTTTGCTTCAAATCATATTTCGCTTGTGGCGCGCGGAATTGAAGTGAGTCTTGTTTCGGATGTGTCGAGAAGAAGTTTGGTTCAGCGAGATCTAGACCAGCATCGATCGAAACATCAGATTCTGAGCCTTTTTCCAATTTCATTTCGTCTTTGTCCATGAACCATTGAAACTTATCCATGCGACATTGATACTGGTTTATCGGAAACTTTATGAGCGAAGTTCCTTTGTTTGAAATAAAGTCACCCTGACGTTTTTTGAAGGAGATATCGGTACGTACATTCTCTGCATCAAAAGCAATTGCATTTTCTCCTGGCTCGGCAAAGGTGTTCTTTAAATTAAACCCAGCAGTATCTGCTTTAATATCCCAACGGTAAAACCTATAATTGTCAGAAATCGTAGTTGCTTTATTGAAAGAGATTAAGCCCTTGCCACGAATTCCATTTTGGGTAACTATTGCTGTACCTCGAAGTTTTGCCTCTGCGTTAAAGAAGGATAAGTCCGACTTTGGTGTAGAGGATGCTTTCAGCACATTTTGCTTTGGTTGGTATGATATATATGCTTCTGGTGATTCAACATCAGGAAACTCAATCCCAGCATCTATTGGTTTATTGGTAAATTTAGCATAGCCAATGGTTGAGTCAGGCAAGAAACTCCACAGGGCGGTTGCTTCAGAAGTGGAATACACGAAATTGATTACCCCTGCCCCTTGTAAGCCATTGTTTGACAGTAGAATTTTATTGTCATACTTGGCCTTTGTTCCATAAAAAATATATCCTCCTTCAGGTGTTCGTGTAGAAAACCCGAATGAAAAGTCAGGCATAATCTTGAGATCTTCAGTAATGTTTGGAAAGATTCCTGCCGAAGTCAACTCCCCCTTGAAGCGCAGCGCTTTCTCGGAAAAATCATCAAGGCTATCCAGTTCAAATGGAGCAATGGTGTAGAAAAAACGTGAACTGTCATATGCTCCGCGGTAGATTGCCTTCGAATTGTAATAGACAAATGCAGGTTTAGTGACTTTCAATTTTGGAAAGTTTGTTATCGCCTTGTTTTTCCCCGAACGATTGCTCGGGTCATCAATGATGATTTCCCCCTGAATTCCTTTAATGGTACTAAACATGGGGATCGGTCGATTCGCATCTTCCACTTTCACACTTTTTACGCGAAAAAGGGCCGCCTCTGTTTTTAAGACATTCACCTTGTTGTCCCTGTAATTGAAGTTTGCCGCCAAGGTGTTTATTTCCATTTTCCCAATGTTCATCCACCCACTGAATTCAAAATTTCGGTTTTCACGAATCAGCACCCTACCTAAGGTTGGAAAAACTGTAGAATTTTGAATGTCCGAAAGTACCACGCGGTCAACACCTTCCAAATCGATGTTCAAGGTGCCTAGATTCAGTTTACCGTAATAAGTGCGCATTCTTCGTTCTTCGCTCTGCTCCTTGTATTGCTTTTGCAAGGCTTGTAAATTTGGATCTTGTCGGATTTGGTCATCAGAATATCCTTTCAATTCTTTGGGACGGAAATCGGAGACAAAAAGAATATTGTCAAAATCGCGTTTCCCGGCTTTGGAAAGTACAAAATTTTCTATTTTGGGGTTGATGGTAACAATTTTAGCTTCGACATCATAATTCAAGAAGCCATAGGTCGCAAGTTCCAATAATACAGGTTTCGCCTGATCCACAATAAGCCCTAGTGCCGTTGCTGCTTTGCCTTCAGTGAGTATATATTCATCATATTTAAAGCAGTAAGACGAAAGTGATGCCAATGGGTGCGTAGATTGCAGTCCCTGGAGACGGTCATAGAGTCGTTCATCAAAATAATTCATCGACTCAAAGCGAGCAAAACGTTGCTCTTGGGAAGTACCATAGTCGAAGGTAAACATCAAATCTTGTTCGCCATATTTCCATGAAATCTTTGATACATAAATGTCCAATTTATGATAACTATCGCTAAATGGCGATTGTCCAGCACCAATTTTTGTACGTGTAAGGTCCATTGTTTTTTTCTCAACATCAAAATCGAAACGCAGACCAGGATGTGTGATAGAGTCACCTGTATTGAGCTTTAAGGTGATCGATGCATTGTTCATCGAAATTTTCTGCGGATAAATGTAAATCTGCTGTGCGCTTGCCTTGACAAATGGAATACCCTCACGCAAGACAACGATTTTGGCTGGAATTTGTGCTGTTCCCATCCCCACAAAACTCGCTCCTTGAAGCGAAAAACCTCCTTCAAAATCTATATTCTCTCGAATGCCCTTGATGCTTAGCCTTCTCTCATAGGAATTGAATTGGGGATAAATCCGGTCTTCTTCACGGTTAATTATAAATGCTCGGTCGGAAATTGTTCCCAAGGTAGGTTTTTGAAAGTAAGGAGATGTCAGCAATACAGAGTCTGCCTGAAAAGTGGACATCTTACACGACACATCGTATTTTCCAATGCTTGCAAAAGTCTCCTTACTGTTGATCCCCACTTTTTGCCAATTTACCGTACCTTGATTGCCCTCCCATTTTTTTAAGATAGGGTCGTAAATACCGCTTGTTGCGCAAACCACTAAACTATCAACATAGGGCTGATCATTTCTGGTTTTGCTGTCTCGATTTTGTACACGGCACACCAAGTTCCCTTCCGCACATTTGATAAATGGTTTATCGGTAAACTCGAATGAGTAGGTTCCTCCAACATAAAACCAACTAAAATTGGAACTTTCAGCGATACGTCGTTCGGCAAAAAAGCCTGCTGAAAGCTCAATGAAATCCTCAAATTTCTTCACATTTTTATTGTCTAGCATTTTATCCACCGAACCGTGCCAAGCATTGAAACTCGTTTCTGATTGTTTACCAACGGAAAGTGAATAAACCGAATATACATAGTTGTAAACCTCCGGGTACGGACTTAGCTTCTTTGTAATCATCAAATTACAGGTCTCAACCATTCGTCCGAAAGTCTTTTCGGACATGTCTTGAGTTTCCAAAAGAGAGAGAGGCAAAGTTTTCTTCGCAAAATCTTGGTATTCCCCTTTTCCATATTCAGTAAGTACCTTTTGAAATTCCTTGGCAAATTTTTCCCGGTCCGTTGAAAATATATCTTGCGCATACGAATAAAACATCGAACAGCTAAACAATAGTGCACTGTAGAAAATCTTCATTATATATATTTTTCAAAAGTTAGTGCGGCCCAAGTCTCTCGAGACAATGAACCTGTGTGAATCAAACCATTGTTTTGTGCAACACGAATAAGTTCGTCACTGTCGGTTTCAAAAAATCCACTAATGATCAGTTTTGCCGATGGCATTAACATCTGAGCATAAGCCGACATATGTGCTTTAAGCACATTTTTATTGATGTTTGCCAGGATCAATTCAAATTTTCTTCCTTCAAGCACGTCGACATCACCACAAATGGCTTCAATGTGACTACAGCCATTTCGTTGGGCGTTTTCCTGTGTATTGTCCACCGACCAATCTTCAATATCCACGGCAACGATGGCTCTAGCACCTTGTTTTTCGGCTATTATTGCCAAAACGCCTGTACCCGTCCCCATGTCGAGCACGTTGTTCGGTTGTGTGGGTAGATTCAAAAGTGCTTTGGACATCATCCAAGTCGTTTGATGGTGGCCAGTGCCAAATGACATCTTAGGTTCAATCCAAACCAATAGGCCTTTGGCTTGAGATGCATCATGAAAAGGGGCTAAAATCGTCAATTGATCATCAACGAACACCGGATGAAAATCGGATTCCCAGAGAGCATTCCAGTTTTGTTGTGGGATTATTTTCACCTCAACATCTGCTGCAAATTCCTTGTCAAGTAAATCAATGCTGCTTCCTTTGAACGGATGATCAACATCCACATCCACAACTTTTGCGTAAGCGATGATCCCCTCTTCAGTTTCCACAAAACTTTCGTAGCCAAGCTCAGCAAGTTCTGTCATAAGTATTTCTGCCCATGGATCACGGGGAGATAAGTTTAATGTAAGTTCGAGATAGTCCATTTTAAAACGAGCGTGCGATTTTCAAAAATGATGCCGCATCTAATGAAGCGCCACCGATTAAACCTCCGTCCACATCTGGACAGGCAAATAATTCAGAAGCATTTGAAGCGTTACAACTGCCTCCATATAAAATTGATGTTACTGCCCCAACGTGCTCACCAAAATGATTTTTCAGCCATTGGCGAATGGAAGCATGCATTTCTTGCGCTTGGTCAATCGAAGCCGTTCGTCCAGTGCCTATGGCCCAAACGGGTTCATAAGCAATGATGCAACGCTCCAATTCAGAAACAGTCAAATGACCAATTGTTTCAGCCAATTGATTTGTGACAAAAGCAACATGACCATCCATATCTCTGATGTCCATAGGCTCACCACAGCAAACAAGCGGAACAATGTCATGAGCCAAAGCTGCGTTTATTTTCTTTTTCAAGAAATCATTCGATTCGTTAAAAATCATTCGACGCTCGCTGTGTCCGACCAAGGCATACTTAACACCACAAGAACTGACTTGAGAAACCGATATTTCTCCAGTAAAAGCACCATATTCTTCAGGATGAAAATTCTGAACTCCAACAGGAACCTTCCCATATTGTCCAATCAATTCCCTCACATACACTGTGGGCGGAAATACGAGCAATTCACATGCATCAGCAAAATAGTCTGAGTCAATTTTCCGATACAATTCGAGGGCTTCTTCTGGTAAAAGGTTCATTTTCCAGTTCCCTGCCACTATTTTTTTTCTCATTCTTATTTGATAGAATTCTTTATGAACCAGTGCACATCAGGTGTTGAGCGGTGCGGAAATTTACTCGTTACGATTCCATGGCGAACGACCAAAAGAGATGGATTTGAGCGCGATATGGCTTTCAATTCTGTTTCATCGTTCAAGAAAATGGGCATATACATGCCGTAAGCTTTGCGGAATTGCTTTATTTCATTTGGCGCAGCATTGGTAATCATGATAAATGGAACATGCCTTCTCTTGCAGGCCTTAGCAATTGCTTTGTAGGAGGAAATTTCTTTCCAATTGGCATCAGACATGCGTTTCACCGACAACAGAACAACTTGATCGACATGCGCAATGTAGCTGCGCAAACTTATTTCCGAAACTGGCTCCTCACCATCTTTCACTTTTCGAGACAGTTGCTTCTGAACTTCATCAAACTTCTTGTCCGAGGGACTTAAGTCAGAAACATTCAGAAACGGATCAAATTGCTCAGTGATTGTGGCCAAGCGTGCAGCAATAATTTCTCGCTGAGATCCTTCGACAAATTTAAACTTCTTTGCATCCCACAAATTTTTATTCGCCATATATTCCTTTTGAGAATACACTTCTTTTTTACCCGTTTTTAAATTTCTCAGTACAAAGGTGCTTTCGTATTTACCTTCTACACCATCGTTCATTTGCTTCCACAAATTTTTGCCCACAGCATAGGGGCGATAGTCTTTAAGAGGCTCGTACAAGAGCACATAGGTGGTGAGAGAAAAAAGTAAAATTGAACAGATAAAAATGCTGCCATAATAATTTCCAAGCAATACCCCGCCGCTTCGTTTCATCCATAGTGCAGCAAGCAAGAGGATGAATCCAAAAATCACAATAAAATACCACGAA
Source organism: Crocinitomicaceae bacterium (assembly GCA_044353545.1). Taxonomy (GTDB): domain Bacteria; phylum Bacteroidota; class Bacteroidia; order Flavobacteriales_D; family Crocinitomicaceae; genus M0103. The sequence goes on from JBILBT010000002.1 coordinate 16,617, forward strand.
AACACCCATGAGAAAAACGCCATCAGTACAACTGAAAACGCGACAAAGAAAAGGTTTTGACGACTTGTATTAGGCACCGTGATCCATTGTGCTAGAAAAATCCAAAACAACATGTACATGAGCACGATGTCCTTCCACAGCGATTCGCTTGGTGTCAATGAACGACCCATAGATCCTTTCATGGCATCGCCAAAACACCCGCAATCAGAAACACATTGAGGAGTCATCATTTCATCAACAACCAGTGCTGAACTCGTTTTTGACACAATGTGAATGGACTTACTTGATTTTAACTCACTCAATTTCAGCTGAGCGCTACCATCAGAAAAGGCATACGTATTTCTGTCCTTAAATTTTTTCTCCGGATTGCAGGTTGAAGTATGCCAGGTGAGAAAGGTGAAAAATGCCATCATGAGAACAGAAACCCAAGTCACCAATTTTATTTTTCCGCCGATGATCAGCAGAACCCCCAATACGATTTCAATAACACAGATAATTACCGAGAGTGTCAAGGCCCATGAAATCAAAAATTCCAATGAAAATCCTGGTATCCCAAATAATTCTTTGATTCGGTAAGCCAAAGCTCCATCTTCAAAATACTCTTCCAGTTTGTAAGAAAATCCGATAGGGTCATTCGCTTTAACCAACCCCGAAACAATGAAAATACTCCCAAGGAGAACACGAGCAACATTCGACATCATTAATCTTCCACTGAAAACAAATAATCCAGCTGCGGCAACAGCCATTGTAGTGTACCCAATAAAACTAAACAACAAGAAATAGGATTCAAACTGCTTTTGCGCTCCAAGAACCACAAAAGTTAACCCGACGATGTTCAACAGTACAAAAATGGCGTTGAACACAAATGAACGTCCTCCTACTGTCTCTTGTTTTTTCATGATTGCTTAGATTTTTGTTCTGACAAAAGAATCAAGGAAAACACAGCGTAATTGAGCATGTCAAAATAATTGGCATCAATCCCTTCACTGATGATGGTTGACCCATCGTTGTCCTCAATCTGTTTTACCCGTAATATTTTCATGAGTATCAAATCCGTCAATGAGGTCACGCGCATGTCGCGCCAAGCCTCACCGTAATCGTGATTTTTTTTCTCCATCAACTCGAATGCTTCGTTCGCATAACGATTGTATAATTCCACTGCCTTCATTTCAGGCAATTCCATTTCGATAAGCGTGGTTTCCTTCACCTGAATAAGCGCCATGATGCAATAGTTTATGATTGCTGCAAATTCACCATCAATGGACTCACCCACTTTATTCTCTCCTGTTTCCTGAATCGTTCGTATGCGCTGCGCCTTGATGAAAATTTGATCGGTCAATGACGATGGCCTGAGAATCCTCCATGCCGTTCCGTAATCTCTTGTTTTTTTGCAGAAAACATCTCTACACCCCTCAATAATTTTTTGATATGCTATCTTTGTTTCAATCATATTTTGCTCCATGTCACTTTTAAGGGTTGAAGATACACATTTTCCGAAAAACAGCCACTTCAAGATTGGTGATCAACTCCTCGATTTGAAGCACCCTAGAATCATGGGTATACTCAACGTTTCAACGGATTCATTTTATGCACCTAGCCGTAAAATGGAAGAAAAATTCCTCTTAGAAACAGCTGAAAAAATGATAGCCGACGGCGCCGATATTTTAGACATTGGAGGCTATTCAACCCGACCCGGTGCCGCGCATATCGAGACGTCAATTGAACTTGACCGTGTGAAGAATGCCGTCGACAGCATACGAAAAGAATTCCCGAACATGATTGTTTCCGTAGATACTTTTCGCGGTAGTGTTGCTGAAGCTGCAATTGAACATGGGGCAAACATAATCAACGACATCAGTGGCTTGCGATTTGATCCCGAATTAAAAAATGTTCTTGCTCATTACCGTATTCCTTATATTCTTATGCATTCACGGGGAACAGTTGACAGCATGCATGCCCCATACGTTTACGATCACATTGTGCGAGATGTCATCTCTGCCTTGGCAACATCTATTCAAGATTTGCGCGATTTGGGGGTACACGACATTCTGATCGACCCTGGATTTGGATTTAGTAAAACAGTCGACCAAAACTATGAGTTGTTGAAAGGATTGGCTGATTTACATCTTCTCGAATGCCCTATTCTTGTCGGATTCTCGAGGAAATCAATGATTTGGAAAAAGCTTGGAATCACCCCTGAAGAGGCATTGAATGGAACAAGTGTGTTGAATACCTACGCACTCATGAATCGCTGTTCAATTTTCCGTGTACATGATGTTAAGGAAATGAAAGAGATTATTGATCTTTTGAGTTGATTGGAACATGGAGCATGGAACATAGAGCATTGATCGAATTCATACAACATTAGTCAGCCTCGGCTGACGGTCCATACTCCATCAACGAAGCCGTTTATGCTCTATCAGCGAAGCGGTCCATGCTCCATCAGCGAAGCGGTCCATGCTCTATCAACTAAAACACCTACCCGTCTCTTTTTCAATCGCTTTACCTCCGGCTGTGCCTCCAGTATGAATGAATAAAACTTTAGCGTTGTGCACATCATTTTGTTCAATAAAATCGAGCATGGCCACGAATGCTTTTCCTGTATAAACAGGATCCAAGGGAATATACGTTTCCTCAAAAATCCGTTCCATACGCTCCAATAGTTCATCGCTATATTTGGCATACCCTCCAAAATGATGCTCATTCATAACGGTAACTTGTGCCATCAAATCATCAATGATTTCACTTGGAAACCCGCTGTAATTAAACATCCTTCGCATTTCCGCAATGGAATCAAAACCTTTCAGAACAGGAACCACAACGAGTTTCGTGCGTTCTGGCAATGACAATATTATTCCACATGAAGTTGTAGTTGTTCCCTGAGCTACAAAAACATAATCAAAATCGTTTTCAGTTTCTGCCATAATCTCCTGGCAACCGATCATTCCATAGTAGTTTGCGCCTCCCTCGGGGACAACCATCGATCCAGGATATTTTAAGACAAGCTCCTCATGGTATTCCTTTTCATTGCGAAGCGCGTAATCTTCACGAGAAATAAAAAACAATTGCATTCCGAATTCTGCACATTGTTTTAACATGTGATTGGAGTCAATGCTCAATTCTTCGCCACGCACCAGTCCAATAGATTTCAGTTGCTCTATGTGGCATGCGGCTGCAGTGGCTAACAGGTGATTTGAAAACGCACCGCCAAAAGTTAGAATGCACTCCTGTTTCAATGCGCGACACTGCTTTACGTTGAATTTCAACTTGCGCCATTTATTACCGGAAATCACCTCGTGAATCAAATCATCGCGTTTCGCGAACAATTTTACATCTCTTTTGTTTAACGTAGTTAGATGAATTTTCTCTGAGGGTGAGGGTATTTGCATAATTCATTGCGATTAAAATGGTTAAATAACTTTTTGAATACATGAGCGACGATTTTGTTGGATTCTCCAAGCGATCAAATTTGACCGAAGAAGATTACTACATCAGTGAAGAGGGGTATATTATTTTCACCGAGGCATACCATTTAAAACGTGGGTATTGTTGTAAAAGCGGCTGTAAGCATTGTCCGTATGGTTTTGATAAAAAAACCGGTGAGATAAAAAAAGATCAATAAATTCCTTTCTCCGGGTACTTCCCTTTATACTTCCCGAGAACACTCTTAATGTAGGCAATGTCTTTATCCACATCCCCTGTAGGTTCGAATAAACTATGGAAACCGCCTTTTTTGTTTTCAAAATCCATGTAGCAAATATAAATCGGAACCTTGGCCTTTAAAGCAATGTAATAAAAGCCTTTTTTCCAGTTTGGATTGTAACTTCGGGTTCCTTCAGGGGTGAAAACCATGTATAATTCTTCCCTATTTTGAAATAATCCGACAGCCAATTCAGTGATATTGTTGTTCTTTTTTCGGTCGACAGGAATTCCACCAAGTCCTTTCAGTATCCAGCCTAAGGGAGGAAAGAATAGGTCCTTTTTAATTAATATTTTCGGCTTAATGCCATAAAGAATAAAAGCTAAGCGACCGAGCACAAAATCCCAGTTTGATGTATGAGGACCAACAACGATGACACATTTTTTAACCCCCTCCGGAGAATTTTCTTCTATTTTCCAACCAAAAATTTTAAAAAGAAATCGTGCTAAATTTTTCATGTCCAAATTTAGGTATAAAACAATTCACTTACTTTTGTTCTATGCAAGCACTTAAAGCAGTTACGCGAACTTTTGGATTACTTTTTTTATTAGGGGTTTTAATTGGAATCATTTTTATCACCGACACACTGCTTTTAACGACCAAGCAGAACCAACTCAATTACATTCCAGCGGATGCCGATTTGGTCATTCGAATAAATTCGCGAGCCATCATTGATCAAACCATTCAATCTGTGCTCATCGACTCAGAAGACTCTAAATTGGTGAATTCAATTTACCGGAAGTTAAAACATCAAAAGAAGGCCGGCAAGAAAATCGCCCCGAACGGTATTGACTATCTTTCGGATGTTGTGCTATTTAAAATACCTTTCAAAACATCTTATGTCATTGGTGTACTTGTAAAACTGAACGATGAAGATGCTTTTGAGGAAACAATTGGTTCTACTGTTACTGCAAAAAGAGTGGCAATTACTCACAATGAGGTTGGGCTAATTTTATCTTATGCCGGCAAGGAAAACAATCATGCTTCAGCCATTGATTTAGAGCAGCTTGCCGACAATATACTCTCCAATTCAACCAAGAAGCAAAAAGCACCTACTCGAGAGGATAAGTTGATTTCCGTTGGTGGAAAACTTGGCCGTTTTGAACTTGACATCTTGGAAAATACCATCGTTTTTAGCGGGAAATTCTCACCGAATTCCTCCATAAAGCCTCTTACGCGCGCCCAACTCGAAGAAAATGGATTCCATATTTCAGCATCCAACCTTGGTGAACTCCCCTTGGAAGATTTTCCCATCACGCATTTCGACTTCAACTTTTTGGGTTTTGATGAGACCAATACCAATGGTATCCCTAAACTCAAGGTAGAATTACTCCTCGGATTTAAGGAGAAAACAGACATGATTGCACTCTTAAAGGACAAACTAGGAGATGCGATAATCATCAATGAGAATCAAAAGGAAATTTCTGTGATGAACCAGCTTTTCTTCATCAAAAAACTGAATGACAGTGTAAGCTACATTGGCAGTACCCAAGCACCGCGAATTGATCTGAAAAATTCATCAACACTGTTCAAGATAAACGGTGAGCCATCTTCATTTTTTAACTACAAATCTAATGGGATTGACCTAATGATGATGATTTATCCACTTTTTCACGCGACAAAAGAGTTGGCGCTAAGGACCCAAAGGATTGACATTCGCATGGTCCATAAAAATGACAAATCGATGGAGTTCAATGGTAAAATCCTTTTTAAAAAAGGCACCTACCCCATCAACGAAATCATCCGATTTTTAATGTCGGCCAATTTCATGCTGTAGCTGTTTAAAGTAAGCAGCTGACAATCGCATACGCGAACCGTACCAAGAGAACATTTCACCGTCCACAACAATGACCTTCGCATTCGGATATCTATTCATGTATTCGTCCCTGTCATCTACTTTAAATGGATAAGGTTCTGTACTGAGTAGAATACATTCGGGCTGTGGCATGTCAAATGTTCCAACTTCAGGATAACGGGGAGATTCACAAACATTTACAAAACCAGCTTTTTCCATCATTGAAGAAATGAAGGTTCCTTTACCTGCGCAGTAATCGGGATCTTTCCAAATATAATACAGCGCAAAAATCCGTGTTTGAATCGCCGCATTTGAAAAAGCACTAGTAATTTCTGTGATTTGCTTTTCAGCTAAATCCTCACACCCCATTAGCTCTCCAAGGGAACGAATCATGTTTAAGGCATCTTCGAATGAATGTATATCGCTGATCCAAACGGGTGCGATCTCTTCCAATAAGGCAATGTCCTCTTTTGTATTTTCCTCCTTGTTGGCAAGAATAAGATCTGGATTTAGTGCTTTAACACGTTCAATGTTAACATTTTTCGTTCCACCAACACGGACTTTTGACTCAAACCAAACCTTAGGGTGAATGCAGAACTTTGTAATGCCGACAACAGATTCATCCAAACCAAGGTCGAAAAGCAACTCTGTTTGCGACGGAACCAAGGACACAATTCGACTTGGTTTGTCATTTAACACAAGCTTTCGTCCAAGTTGATCGATAAACGCTCTTGGTTTCACGACATTGCCGAAATGATATCGTACCGCGTTACAATGTGATGTCCACCTTGCGGCAATTCAACCAGCACTGCGGGAGTATCCTTATTGATGAGCTTGCACAAATCATCCAAATGTGCCGAATGATTGACCACTGGAAATGGTGCACCCATGATCGAAGAAATCGGGGAATCTCTCAATGACGGATCTTCCACCAACAATTGATACACGTGGCTATCGTCAATTGAACCGACGAAGCTATTGTCTTTCAAAACAGGAATTTGAGAGATGCTAAATTTGCGCATTTTGGCAATGGCATGTGACACCAATTCTTCAGCAAATATTGTGACCAAGGGAGAGTCGGCATTCTTAGCTACCAACTCACCTGCAGTCTTGTATTCCTCCTCCAAGAATCCACGTTCGCGCATCCAGTCATCGTTGAAGATTTTACCAACATAGCGGCTACCATGGTCGTGAAACAAAACCACTACTACATCATCTGCTGTGAGTTGATCTTGGAGTTGCAAAATGCCTTTAATGGCTGCACCAGCTGAGTTTCCAACAAAAATACCTTCCTCACGGGCCAATTTTCGGGTATAGACTGCAGCATCTTTATCGGTTACTTTTTCAAAGGCATCAATAACATCAAAATCAACATTTGCGGGTAAAATATCTTCTCCAATACCCTCAGTGATGTACGGATAAATTTCATTCTCATCAAAAATCCCCGTTTCCTTGTATTTTTTAAATACCGAACCATAGGTATCAATACCCCAAATCTTGATGTTTGGATTCTTCTCTTTCAAATATTTTCCAACACCCGAAATCGTTCCTCCGGTGCCTACACCAACAACAAAGTGAGTGATTTTTCCATCTGTTTGGTCCCAAATTTCAGGTCCTGTAGATTCGTAATGTGCTTCGCGATTCGACAAGTTATCGTACTGATTCACATACCATGAATTTGGTGTTTCAGCAGCCAATCGACGCGAAACAGAATAATAGGATCTTGGGTCAGTTGGTTCTACAGCTGTTGGACAAACCACGACTTCCGAACCCACAGCTCGAAGTATATCCATCTTTTCTTTCGATTGCTTGTCGTTCAATACGCACACCAACTTATATCCTTTGATGATACAAGCTAAAGCCAAGCCCATCCCCGTGTTTCCCGATGTTCCCTCAATGATGGTCGCTCCAGGTTTAAGGATGCCAGCCTTTTCAGCATCTTCAATCATTTTAAGCGCCATGCGGTCTTTCACAGAATTGCCCGGATTGGTCGTCTCTACCTTTGCCAACACTGTTGCTGAAATTCCACTCGTAAGTTTGTTAATTCTTACCAATGGGGTATTTCCAATCGTTTCCAAAATATTTCCGTACACTTTCATGGCTTATTTTTTTTTACAAATATAGGATTTGCATTGGTCATGAAGCATGCGTTTTATTAATCCTCTTCACTTTCATCGGGATCATTGATTGTTGGCAAAAAGAAAAAGAATAAACTCCCATCGCCCAATTTACTTTCGATGTGCAAATCACTTTTCATGGCTGTAAGCAATCGTTTCACAATGGACAAGCCCACGCCCGTTCCTGGATATTTTTTGGTAATAGAAGAATCAATTTGATAAAAAGGAGTTCCAAGTAGTGGGATTTCAAAATCATCTATCCCAATGCCACTATCGCGGACTCCAAAATACATGAAGCCATCGATCCAATCGACGATGAATTCAACTACGCCATCTTTTGTAAACTTATTGGCATTTGATAAGAGCTGCATCAATACTTGTCGCAAACGCTCATCATCAGCAATAAAAGTTTCAGGAACATCCTCCGAAACATGCACAACAAATTTATTCTTAGTGGTGTTCATCTGAGCGAACCCCTCAATGATATCGCGAACCAATTCATCCACAGATATTTTGTCTTTGTTCAAATAGAGTTCATCCGTGTTAAAGTGCGTATAATCAACCATGTCATCAATCATACTCAATAATTGAGTTGCAGATTTCATCAACTCAGCGCTAAAGATCTTTTGTTCGTTCGATAAATCACTTTGGTCCAAAAGCTGAGCAAATCCGAGTACTCCATTTAAGGGCGTTCTCAACTCGTGGCTCATGTTCGCTATGAATTCCGATTTCGAACGGCTGCTTCGCTCGGCTTGGTGTCTAGCTTCAACTGATTCCAACTCAAATTCCTGACGAATCATAGCATTGGCGATCGAAATCGCGAAAGATTTCAATAGCGCAATTTCAGCATCGGTCCAGGTGCGTTCCTCGTGAAAATCATCAAAGCCAATAAATCCCCAAAAAATATCCTGTGTATAAATTGGGATGATGAGCAACGACATAACACCTCGAGACTCCAAAATAGACTTAATAAGAGAATCGGGAAATTCACGTGTGTGAGTATTTATGGGGTGATTGTCCATGAGTGGAACAAGAAGCTCGGGAATATCCTCCAAACGATACGAGGTATTTTCGCCAAAGTCCATTGCGTTGCTCGCGCCAAAAGGTGACCACTCGTAAGTCCGTGTGCAGCGAGCCACCCCACTTTCATAATCGATCGAATTTTGAAAAATATAAACATGGTCCGCAGCTATAGATTCTCCGATTTCTTTCAACCCAAATAAAAGAGAATCCTCTAAACGCTTATTGTCCAATAATTCCTGACTCGCCGCGGCAATCGCCAAAAGCATTTTTTTCTTCTTCTCAAGCCGTGCAATCGTTTCATGCTCTTTTGTGCAGTTTCGAATCATCGCAGCAAAATGCTCGGGAGAACCATTCTCCACGCTAAAAAGTCCGAGCTTGCAATGGTACCATTCTTCTTTTCCATTTTGAATACGAGAAAATTCCGTTTCGCAAAACGTGTGGTTGTTTCGCACCTCTTCGATTGACTCATTCATTTCTTCAATGATTTCTGGTGGAAGGACTTCAGATACATGGCGACCAAGAAAGGCATCAGGCTGCACAAAGAGCTGAGTGCCATTTGGCTCGAAGACGTGTGTAAAGACTGAATTTTGATTGAAGATCAGCACAAGTTCGCTGATATTTCCGGGAAAATCCCGATAGATTTGATTCCTCATACGATTATTTTCAAGTGGTTATTGGTGCAATATAGACGTTTCATCTATTTTCTACTAATTTTAACTGCTTTAAATAACCAAAATGAGTAAATCGGTGTATCTCTTGTGCGTACTTTTCACGTTTTTCAGTTCAACATTGAAGGCACATGATACTTATTTTGCTTTTGCAGAAGTGAAGTACGACGATTTAAATGGAAGGCTCGAGGCCACCTTGACAGTTTCCACACATGATTTGGAGCGAGTCCTGTCCGAAAAAGAATTGCTAAAAGGTGCTTTATCCTCAAGTCCAATGAACAGTTTACTTGTTTCTTCCATTACAACATATATTCAATCTGCTTTTTATTTCAGTTCAAAGGGAGAAGAAGCTCTAATTTGGAAGGTTGAAGGCATTGAAAACACCCTCACTGGGACCACAAACATTTACTTATCTTCAATTGTTCGTGAACTAAGTGATGAATTCACTGTTCAGTTTGATGTATTTATGGAACGATATCCTGAGCAGCAAAACAAAATGACCTTCATTTTCCACGAAAAAAAAATAACCCGTGTGTTCTTAAATTCGCATCGCACAGACACCCTTAAAATTAGTCTATTATGAATCGCATCCTCATCGTTTGTACCACATCAATACTTTTTACTAGCGCTTTTGGTCAAAGTAAATTTGCTCAACTCGATATAGAACTACCCACGCCAAATGAATACAGAACAGCTGCCGGTGCTCCTGGACATAACTATTATCAGCAAAAGGCCGATTATAAAATTGCCATTACCATCGATGATGCCACACAAAAACTAACAGGTGATGAAACCATCACTTACACCAATAATTCGCCCGATCAACTCGAATACTTGTGGCTGCAGCTGGACCAAAACCTCTACGCACAAAATTCTGACACCAAGCTCATTGAGGTAGAAAAAATGGAGGACTTCAAAAATATAGGGGATGTAAAAAAACGTTTTCAATACTACGACGGTGGATTTAAAATTGATGCCATCACCTCTACTTCAGGACAGAAAATGTCTTTTGCGATTAACAAAACCATGCTGCGCATCAACCTTGACAAACCTTTAGCGCCAAACACAAGCATTACCTTTAAAATCAAGTGGTGGTATAACATCAACGACCGCATGGCTGTTGGTGGACGTTCCGGTTACGAATACTTCGAAAAGGACCAAAACTACCTGTACACTGTTGCCCATTTCTTTCCAAGAATGTGCGTGTACAACGATGTCGAAGGTTGGCAAAACAAGCAGTTTTTAGGCCGAGGTGAATTTGCCCTTCCTTTTGGCGATTACGAAGTCAACATTACTGTGCCTTCCGATCACATCGTGGCGGCAACAGGAGAATTGCAGAATGGCAATGCCGTATTGACAGCCGAACAACGCAAGCGTTTCGAAAAAGCAAAAAGTGCAGATGCACCAGTATTGATTGTGACACAGGCCGAGGCCGAAATGAAAGAAAAGTCGAAAGAAAAAGCACTAAAAACATGGACCTTTAAGGCTACCAACGTGCGCGATTTTGCCTTTGCCTCATCTCGAAAATTCATTTGGGATGCGCAATCGGTGAAAGTCGGCGGGAAAAATGTGCTCGCCATGTCCTATTACCCGAAGGAAGGTAACCCATTGTGGGAGCGATATTCCACAAAATTGGTCGCGCACACCATCAAAACGTACTCGAAATATACCGTTGACTACCCCTATCCAGTTGCCATTTCTGTGCATTCGAAATGGATTGGGATGGAATACCCCATGATTTGCTTCAATGGCGGACGTCCAGAAGAGGACGGCACCTATTCCCAAGAAACAAAATACGGCATGTGGGGTGTGATCATTCACGAAGTAGGACACAACTTCTTCCCAATGATTATCAATTCCGATGAGCGTCAATGGACATGGATGGATGAAGGATTGAACACGTTCGTGCAGTACCTCACCGAGCAAGAATGGGAACGCGGCTATCCTTCTCGACGAGGACCTGCCTACATGATTGCCGATTACATGCGGGGGGACAAACAATTCATTTCACCCATCATGACCAACTCAGAATCAATTTTTCAATTCGGAAACAACGCTTATGGCAAACCAGCGACCGCGCTAAATATCTTGCGTGAGACCATCATGGGCCGTGAACTCTTCGACTATGCTTTCAAAATGTACTGCGAACGTTGGGCATTAAAACACCCTACACCTGCCGACTTTTTCCGCACCATGGAAGATGCGTCTGCCGTTGACCTCGACTGGTTCTGGCGCGGTTGGTTCTATTCTACTGACCACGTTGATATTTCCATCGACAACGTGAAGTGGTTCCAATTGAACACCATGAATCCAGAAGTGGAAAAGTCGATTAAACAAGAGAACGACTTGGCCAAAGACCACTTCATCGGAGACGACAGAAACAAGGAATCGATTAAACAAACCATCAACGAGACCGATCCGAACATCGATGATTTTTATGCAAAACGCAACATTTACTTTGTCGATGCCTTAGATCGAAAAGAATATGCTGAGTTTCTGGCCAAGTTGTCCAAAGAAGACCTACAGCTCCTCAATGCCAACAAGCAATTCTACGAATTGACCTTCAGCAACTTGGGTGGATTGGTGATGCCATTAATTATTGAAGTGACCTTCGCCGACAATAGTGTTGAAATCATTCGCATTCCAGCGGAGATTTGGCGTCAATACGAAGATAAAGTGACGAAGGTTTTCATCTTCGACAAGGAAGTGATTTCCTTCCGTTTGGATCCCAATTTAGAAACGGCAGATACCGACTTTAGCAACAACAGTTGGCCAAAGCGCGTTGAACCTACACGCTACGAGCTCTTCAAGCAGAAACAAATGAACGGTGAAAATCAGATGCAGCGTGAGAAACGCGTGCAAGAAGCTGCTAAAGAAGAAAAGAAAAACTAAGGCAGATGCTTGACCTCTCCTTTAAGAACCAGAAAGAACCTCGGAGTGGTGTTATCCTCATTTCTGACCCTTTTCTCAAAGAGGAGTTTTTTCGAAGGTCTGTTATTTTGGTATGTGAACACGACGAAAATGGCACCTTTGGCTTTGTTTTGAACCACTATTTGGAAGACGATCTGCACCAAATCGATAATCAGTTCCCCGATATTAAAGCAAGAGTGAGCATTGGCGGTCCTGTAGATACGACAAACTTGTTTTACATCCATTCATTGAGTGACATAGAACACAGTTTCGATATAATGGAAGGTTTGTACTTCGGTGGCAACTTTGAACAGATTCAAGAACGGCTAATCAATGATGAAACTGCACGACAAAGTATCCGCTTCTTCGTTGGTTATTCCGGTTGGGCAGCAGGTCAACTATCCGATGAATTGTCCGAGAATGGTTGGTTAGTCGCTGACAACATCTCACGAGAAGAAATCCTCTCTACTTCCGATGATGAGTTCTGGAAACACTGTTTGGAAAAACAAGGAGAACGCTTTAAAATCATTGCCAACTTTCCGATTAACCCAGAGAAGAACTGAGTGAATTACGAGTTACCAATGACGATATAGGCACTTCGAATTATAATTTAAGTCCTAGCAAATTGAACTGATTTAATCTTACCCCCCTCACTTCTAACTGTCTAAAAAATTATATTTTTACATTATCGATTAACTTCCTAAAGATCGGTATTTTTCAATTTTATATTTAAACTGGTATGCAAAAGTTATGTACATGGTGTAATTCTAATCCTGGATATAAATTCTATAAAGTTTCGGATGGTCGATTTGCCGATTATTTTACGGATATAAATGAAGCAAAAAGAAAGTTGACGACGATTAACAAAATTGCAATCGAAAATGATTTGCCTCTTCGAAAATTATCCCAAACCATTACCAACCAATTTTGCTCTCGAAAGTGTATTGAAGAATTTGAAACCAA
>JBILBT010000108.1:0-9437 GCA_044353545.1 Crocinitomicaceae bacterium
ACTATGAGTTGCGAATGCCGAATCCACAAAATCATTATTTTCAAGTAGTCATGGAATTATCGGATTTTAAGGAATCTGAATTGCACATAAAAATGCCAGTTTGGGCTCCTGGATCTTATTTGGTGCGAGAATTTTCCCGCAATGTTGATTTGGTCTATGCGACAGATGAAACAGGAAAGAAATGGCGTTTAGACAAGGACGCAAAAAATGCATGGGTTCTGAAAACAGGAAAGGCAAAAAAAATTCGAGTATCCTACGAGGTCTATTCCTTCGAATTGTCTGTTCGAACAAACTTTTTGGATTTGACGCATGGCTATGTAACTGGCAGTGGAATGTTTATGTATGTCGATAAGCACATGGATCGCTCGGGAGAGTTGACTATTTATCCCTTTGCGGATTTTAAAACCATTAGCACGGCCTTGCCTAGAAAGGGAGAAGGTGTTACGGCAGATGGTTCGGAGAAGTTTGTTTTTAACAATTACGATCATCTTGTCGATTGTCCTATTGAAATTGGCAATCAGGAGGTTTTTGAATTTATGGCTGCAGGTGTTAAACATACCGTTGCGATGTATGGCATTGCCAATTATTCGGTTTTCGAATTGCAAGAGGACATGGCAAATATTGTGGAGGCTGCTACGGATGTTTTTGGTCAAAATCCAAATAAAGATTACACCTTCATCATTCACAATGTAGTGGATGGACAAGGTGGATTGGAACACTGCAATTCGACCACGCTGAGTGTAAGTCGTTGGAGCTACCAGGGCAAGGCTTATCTCGACTTTTTAAACTTGGTGGCGCATGAATATTTTCATCTGTGGAATGTGAAGCGCATCCGTCCAATTGAACTCGGACCGTTTAATTACGATGAGGAGAATTATACGACCTTGCTGTGGGTAATGGAAGGTTTTACTTCTTATTATGATGAATTGTTGATGCGCAGAGCAGGCTACATCACCGAAAATGAATACCTGTCAAAGTTGGAATCTACAGTGAATTATGTTGAAGGTTCAGTGGGAGCGAGGGTGCAGCCTGTAGCGCATGCAAGTTTCGATGCATGGATTAAAGCCTACCGTCCAAATGAGAACAGTTCAAACACAACAATGACCTATTATTCGCGTGGAGCTATGCTAGCAGCGGTAATAGACGCCATGATTATCGATAAGTACTTCGGCAAGAAATGCTTGGATCATTTCATGCGTGTCTTGTACGATAAGTATTATACAAAATTGAAACGTGGTTTTTCTGATAAAGAGTTTCAGTTTGAGTTGTCTGCATTTTTAGATCTTGACATGACCGATTTCTTCAACCGCTACGTGTACGGGACAGAAATGGTTCCGTTTGAAAAGTACTTCGGTCCTGCAGGGGTTGATGTTGGCTTTCGAAAAATTACCACACCATCGTTTGGTGCCGGGTTGAAACAAGACGGTAGCCGCTTGTCGGTGCGTTCGGTGCGCAGTGGTTCGGCAGCTGAAAATGCTGGATTGAGCGTGAACGATGAAATCATCGGATACAATGGATTCCGCGTAGACCAAAGTTCACTTGAATCGTTCTTATCGTCCTTGGAGGTAGGAGAAAACATGAAATTATTGATTTCGCGTGACCAAATTTTATTGGAGTTAACGGTTGTGATGACGGAGTTTGAACGTCCTCAATTCTCCTTTAAAGGTTCCACTCAGGTGGATCGTGAGAAGTTGCGTAAATACTGGTTTAGAGCGATTTAACATGAAGAATCTCCTCTTTTTGCTCGGGTTTATTCCATTTCTATCTTTCGCTCAATCGCAATTCGCAAATGTTCAACTGAAAAATACAGGGGTGACAAATATCATCAGCGGCTTATGTGAACCTGCGATTGCTATAGACCCCAAGAATCCTTCAATTATGGCGGCTGGCAGCATTATGAATGCCTATTATTATTCTACAGATGCAGGAATCACATGGAAAAGTTCCTCAATGTCGAGCAAATATGGGGTGTGGGGCGATCCAGTTCTACTGTTCGATACAACGGGTCGGATCTATTACTTTCACCTCAGTAACTATAAAAAAGCATCTTGGATTGATCGCATCGTTTGTCAATCTGCACCTACGGTGAGCGGTAAATTCGATCAAGGTTCGTTTCCGAAACCAAATGGCACAAAAGCACAAGACAAACATTGGGTAGCTCTCGACCCCCAGACAAATGAAATTTTCATGACTTGGACACAATTTGATGCCTATGATTCCCGAGAGCCCCTTGATTCCTCGCGCATCATGTTCTCAAAATCATCCGATCAAGGAAAAACATGGAGTGATCCTTTGCGCATATCCAAATTTGCTGGCGATTGTCAAGATGGCGATTATACAGTCGAGGGAGCAGTGCCCGCTGTTGGACCCAATGGTGAAATTTATGTGACTTGGACAGGACCGAAAGGGCTTGTGTTTCAACGTTCATTGGACCGAGGAAATACTTGGCTAGCAGAGGAGCAAATCTTACATGTTCATCATGGTGGATGGGAAATGACGATACCAGGGATGTACAGAGCGAATGGGCTTCCAATCCTTCAGTGTGATCTAAGCAATGGTCCGAACCGTGGAAATTTATACCTGAATTGGTGCGATCAAAAAAATGGATACAACAACACGGATGTTTGGTTGTCAGTATCTGAGGATGACGGAAAGTCGTGGTCTGAGCCGAGAAAAGTCAATCAAGATACCACAACGTCACATCAGTTTTTTACATGGATGAGTGTGGACCAATCGAATGGGAATATCTACTTTGTGTACTACGACAGACGCCATTATGAGGACAATCAAACAGATGTGTATCTCTCTGTTTCAAGGGATGGAGGAAAGACATTTACCGATCATCGGATTTCAGATGAATCATTTATTCCAGATCAGGAAGTGTTCTTTGGTGATTATTTGAACATTGCAGCAGTTAACGGCACAATCAGACCCATTTGGCCACGCATGGACTACGGAAAAATAACTTTGTGGATTGCTTTGATTCAGGAAGAAGAATTGCTTAAGTCAAGCGGGAAATAATCGCTTCATGCTCAGGGAATAGTGGCATTAATTCTTCTTTTGTAAAAAGTTCAAAGTCTCGAAAATCAAATCCGGGTGCAACTGTGCAAGAAACAAGAGCATAAGAATCTTGTTCGACAATGGCGGACCCAAAGATAGTTCCTGAAGGGACCAACAGTTGAGGGACTTGCCCTTTTAAAAAGTCTGAACCAAGCTTATGTTCAGTATGTCCGTTCTCGTCTAGTGTATGCACAACAAGTGGGCTTCCCGAGTGATGAAACCAAAGCTCATCCCCAATGATGCGATGAAAACGAGAAACATCTGCAGAGGTCAATAAAAAATAAATAGCAGTCATCAAATTTCGATCACCCTTCGCAGTTGTTTCCGGTGAACGAAAAGTTTCTTTGTAATATCCGCCTTCCGGGTGAGGAAGCAGTTCCAAACGATCAATAAGTTCTTGTAGAGATAGATTCATGCTTAAAGTATAGGTCCATGTGTAAATTGGACACCGCGATTTCGAATGTTTGGAAAGAAGTATTTCACATCAATCGACAGATAACTTCCGTCAACATTACCGGATACGGTAGTCTTAATGCCTTGATATTTGTATTGTGAAATGAGTTGAAAGAGAGGGGCGAGTGGAACCCTTCCTGAACCTCCGATATAGAAGAATCCAGATTTCTTGGTGCGGTACTCAAAACCAATGTTCGCATTGATATCAAATCCTGCTTTGCGCATGACGAGTCCAGTGTGGTAAAATAGGTTCGACCCTCCTGGCTTGGTCAAAATACCCACATCTGTTGGTTTGAAAGTTAAGGCAAATCCCAAAGAGGCATTCATGTAGATTTGTTTCCCCATCTGGATATAAACCAATGCATTGAGGGGAATGTCGTACGATATAAAGGTCAACTGATTGGTCGCATAAATGTTTGAATCGGGAACTTCCATGGAGACATCGAATTCCCGCTGCGTATAGTTGATTCCTGTTTCAAAGGCTAGAAGCTTGGATAATCCCGCACGCACAGTTGCACCAAAGGAATACCCTATGCTTTGTTGAAGTGTTGTCGAAAATCCATTTTTACCTAAGGTGAGTTCGGATTGACCAATAAATTGAGTGGGGAATAGTGTGCGCACTTGAACACCGAAGTAGGAAGGGAAGCGTTCTTTTTTGTCTAGTTCTTCATCAAATTCATCTTGTGCCTGTAGAAAATTTCCGTTCACAATGAGCATCGTCAGCACGAGAATTGCTGAGATTTTCTTCAGTGCGAAAAGGCAGGGACAAAAATTTCTTTGGATGGTCATTTTGCTAAAAATCTGTCTATTTAACGATCCATTCGGTAATATATTCTAATGGTTTTCGGTGCGCCTTGGGCCATTCAATTTCTGGATACCCAATGTAGAATAGACCGAGGCACTTGTCTTTTTCGCCAAGGCCAAGAAATTCGTTTGTTAAGGGGTGATATATAAGTTTTGGCGTTGACCAAAATCCACCTAGTCCATAGGCGGTGCATGTGAGGTGCATATTTTGGACTGCACAGGCAACTGCTTCTATTTCTTCAATTTCTAGAATTTTCTCTTCCGCTTGACGTTCCATGCACACGGCAACAACCACTGAAGATAGCAATGGTCTTTTTAACATTTTGGCCAGTTTCATGTCGTTCTGCTTGTCTTCAGGTGTTATGGCCAAATACGTTTTTCCCAAAAATCCCGATAGGGTATTCAATCCCTCTGTGGTAAATACTTTGAAGCGCCAAGGTTGCGTATTTCCGTGCGTTGGCGCCCAAAGCGCATTGTTCAAGATGAGTTCAATCTGCTCTCGATGTACTTTTCTTGTGCTGAATTGCTCAGGGTAAATTGTTCTTCTTGAACGAATTAGCTCAGTTATTTCTGATAGGTTGAATCGCATAATTTTTGTGCTGAATGCCTTAAAATTAACCATTTTCAATGGAACGAATTATCTTTACAGCAAACCAATACACAATGAAGCTCACTTTCAATGCCCCTTTCACAATTTATTTTTCCATCGTGGCGCTTGCGGTATATCTTCTTTCTGGAAATATCAATGGAGTACATGAGGCCTTTACATTAAAAGGAACATTTCAGCCAGATTCATTGAATTGGTATGTGGGCTTGATTGGATATCCCTTGGCTCATGCAAATTTTCAACATCTACTGGGCAATTTTTCCATTATTCTTCTGCTCGGACCAATTTTGGAAAATAAATATGGATGGAAACGGCTGCTTATCTTTTCCTTGATTACATGTTTTTTGACGGCCATTCTTCACATCGCCTTTTGGGATATCGGTTTAATCGGAGCAAGTGGAATTGTATTCATGTTTATTATCCTTTCTTCGCTCATGCACATTAGGGAGAATGAGATCCCGATTACGTTTATCCTTGTCACAGTGTTGTATTTGGGTCAGGAAGTATTGGCTTCATTTCAAAATGATAACATTTCACATTTCGCGCACATTACAGGGGGATTAACGGGAATTTATTTTGGCTATTTCTACAAGAGAGCTTAACGCCGTTCTTCATCCATCTTTTTTGCCTTCCGAATGGAAAAGAAAATGTGATCAATGGTTTCATATTGTCCATTTGGCAGCGGACCTAAGGCCGGAGCTGAAACGACATATCCAAATCCGTCAATCAGAATGTACTGAGGGAAGGATTCAACCTTGTAATTTTTCCAAAAAACATTCGATGCATCTATGCTAATTTTTGTCCAAGGAATTGTGTTTATGGTTGATTCCATAAGCTTTGCATCATATTCTCCTGTTGGATAAATCGTTAAAAACTGAACATCGTCTTTATAGCGTTCGTAAATCTGTAAAAGTGGACCGATTTCGTTGGTGCATTTGGTGCTTTTAGGATCGATAAAATGCAGGTACACGTGTTTACCTGTGAAGGAAGATAAGGTCAGTAAACTGCCGTCGAGTGGGCGCAAAGCAAAATCAGGCGCTTTCCCTCCAGTAGTAAGTTCTGTGAGACGAGTCAATATGTTTTTTGCAATAATTGTATTACCAGCAAACAAGCAACGGTTCGATAAACTATCTAGGATGGTAATGATATTGGTTTGGGGTAAATCCTTGGCATAAAATTCTTCAGAAAGCATTTTAATCATAACCATTTCTCGAATCCGCAAGTTGATGAGCGTGTAATCTGTACCTAAGGCGCGCATAACGAGTGCAGGACTGCTTTTTAACACCGCAGAATACACCAAGGAATTTGCTTCGCTTGAAAGCCGTGGCATCATCTTGTTGTAGAAAGAGTTGATGTACTCCATATACGCATCATTTTTGTACGATACTGGAGCATTTTTTATGTAAAAGTCGTGTTTTTCGAAGCGATTCCTTTCGGCAATAAATTGGATGTTGTCCAGGGAGGCAATAGAAAATTTTACATACGTTTTGAAAAAACTAGAAGTGTCCCTGGCATAAACACGTTCGGCATTCAATTTAAATTCTTCTATTTTCTTGCCAAATTCCAGTGGTTTGGCACTTTTCAAATAGTAAATTGAACTCATGTATTCATCCGACCACCGCTGAAATTGAAGGATTTTGTAATTGATGTCTGTGCTGTCCATTCCAAAGAAACTCAGCTCGATGAGATTTCCATTTGGTCGATAGGCTTCATAGGGATCTTTGTCGGGGACGAAAATGTCGTAGGTCGCATTGGGTTGGATGTACATGAAGCTGCGGTTTTTCGCTGCTCGAACAATCACTTTTTGAATGTCATCCACGAAGAAACTAATGCTGAAAGTGCTGTCACTGGCAACGGTTGCTGATCCAAGTAGACTTTCTTTCATGCTGAAGTAATCCTCAATCTGCATGATTGAAATTGTTTGTCCGACATATTTTGGGGCGTAACCACTTACCGTAACCATATTTGTGGCCGACGCTGTCAGTTGACTGAATGATGGGTGTGCCATCAATAAGATCAAAAGGAGTAAAGCTCTATGGTTCATCGCGTATGTTTTTTGTGAGCGCGCTTGCTCATTTACTATGCCAAAGGATTAAACGAGAAGCTCAGCATTGGTTACAAAGTGAGAAATATCTCCATGATTTCGATAGATCTCTCTGACAATCGTTGCGTTCACCGCAGAGTATGCTTGATCGGTAAGGAAAAATACGGTAGCGATCCCACCCAACATGCCATTCATATGTGCGATTGACCGTTCGTATTCAAAGTCTTTTGAATCGCGCAAGCCACGGATGATATGATTTGCGCCAATTTCTTTCGCAAAATTGACGGTCAGCACCTGATAAGATGCCACACGGACCTTTGGATACTCGGTAAACAAGGATTCGATATGTCGTATGCGTTGGTCGAGTTGAAAGCAATACGTTTTGGAGCTATTTACACCAATACCAATGATGACCTCATCAAAAAGGTCAAGTGCTTGTCGAACAATAGCTTCATGCCCTTTTGTAAAAGGATCAAATGATCCAGGGAAGAGACCGATTTTTTTCATCATTCCTCGAATTTAAGAAGTCCTTTTGATAAAACTGAAGTAAACATTCCCATAATTTCGGGTAAATTGATAACCTAGCGTGTTGCTCAAATTGGTTTCTTTCCCGTGTTCAACGATTAAAGTCCCATCTTCATTGAGGAGCTCTCGTTCGAGTATTTTATCAATGAGCTGCACGTATCCATCGTATTTGTAGGGTGGGTCTGCAAAAATCAAGTCATAATGTCGTTCGGTGCGCGCAACAAATTGCTGAATATCTGCACGAATGGTTTGCATGTGTTCACCAATGCCAAATTCAGCTGCCGTTTTTCGTATAAAGGCCACGCAGCGGTCATTCGAATCAACAGCGGTCACATTTCCTGCTTCTCGAGAAAGAAACTCAAAGGAGATATTCCCTGTTCCTGCACAGAGGTCTAATATTTCTAGGTCATACAAGCTCATTTGGTGTTCGAGCATGTTGAATAAGCCTTCTTTTGCGAAATCAGTTGTTGGACGAGAAGGAAAATTTTTCGGCGCTGAAAAACGTCTTGCCTTAAGAATTCCGCTAACTATACGCACAATAAAATAGATTTCTGAATGAGTTCGCCCGAGTAGGAGATTTCTGTAGTTTGCAATGAAGCAATTTTGTTCAAGTTTATAATAACTTCGTCACAAATGCCATGGTCTATACCAACCCCATTGCAGATTTCTATGCGCAGTGGTTCTTCCATTAACTCTTTTTGTTGAAGGACGAAAAGGGTGTGATAGACGATATCTTCAGGGGAGTTCTGATCGAATTGCGAATAAAAGAGTAGTTTATTTTCCTTCACTAAAGTCAATAAAAAATAGCCAGGATAAATAAGTATGTTGGCTTTTAAGCGAAATGCTTGTTGAGAAAGAATTCCTCGCAACAGATGGGTGCCTTCGTGTTGAATGATTGAACGAGGGAAATTGAGCACAAAAAAACTCTTTACCCAGCTTGGTAAGTGATATAAATTCACAATTCCGTGCTCTGGAATGCGGTTGTAATCGATTGTGCCTGAGTCTAAAGGTTTTCCAAAACACAAGCGATACAAGTCATCAGGTGTTGATTCTGAAAAAACATTGGAGGGAATCAGTGTTGATTGCTGTGCAGACCACGACACAAGGTGCTCATCAAAATGTGCCAATTTAAGTCCCGTTTTATCAAAAAAGTCGCGTAATTGTTCTTTTATACGATGTTCTTGTCGGTCCGTAAATTTCTCTTCAACAACTTTTTGCTGGTCGTTTTCTATGAAAATGGTGCGGATACTTTGATCCGATAATTGAATGGATAAAACTTTCACAGGGGCAGATTATTCATCCTCCCAAGATCCCGCAGTCTCATTGGTTGTAATCTTTCCAAAGAATAGCGCCTCAGCTTTCGTTCCTTCAATTTTAGCAAAAGGCATTATACCAGAAACATTGATGGCTGGAAAGTAATCCTCGCCAACTTTTACAGAATCTTTCACGTTTAACTTCCACATTTTTTTACCACCAGTAAACGGAATGTATGGAAGTGAATCTGCGTCGAATTTACCAAAACCGGCAACCTTTCGGCTGTCTGTATAAGATTTGTTTTTGAACTTAGTTTCAATTAATGAAACTTGAACGGTATCACGTCTAAAGCCTTTCAAGTCCTCCGGACAAATCGCAGATTTTGATAGACGGTACGCTTCATTTTCAGACATGTTGTTGTCAATCGCTCTGTTGTCTTTGTACAAGAAATCACGTTCGACTGTTGTAATCAATCGCGCAGGAATGTTTCCTTCAGCAACAACGTAAGGAACTGTTCCAGTTTTTACGAACTCGACTAAAGTTTCCCAATCTTTCGCATACGTTCCGTTTACTTCAGCATAGGCTTTTTGAGCGTAACGAATGTCCGTAAGGTTTTGAATGGCCTTCCCACGACAAAGGTTGTAATTTGCTGTATATGTTGCTGTATCATCTACACTTTTCCAAGAAAGA
>JBILBT010000349.1:0-2907 GCA_044353545.1 Crocinitomicaceae bacterium
TTGCGGTTGACTTTGACAATGAAATTTGGATTGGTACCGACAACGGTTTTGCCATTCTCTACAATTCCGACGGAGCCTTCGATGCTGGTCCAGGAGATTACAATGCACAACGCGTTAAAATCCCCGTTGATGGGCTTGTAGAATACATGCTGGGAACAACCAACATTACCGATATTGAAGTCGATGGGGGGAATAGAAAATGGTTTGGGACAGCCAATTCTGGGATCATCCTGCTTTCGGCGGATGGTTTGGAGGTCATCAAGCAATTCACAACAGACAATTCGCCTTTGATTTCAAACAACATCATTGATTTAGAGATCGACCAATCTACGGGAGAATTGTTTATCATCACCGACAAAGGACTTATTTCATACCGTTCAGATGCATCTTACGAAGATCCAGAATACAGTGATGTGAAGGTGTTTCCAAATCCAGTGCGTCCTGAATATGATGGACTGATCACCATCCAAGGGATTCGTTATGATTCGGACGTTAAGGTAACGGATGTGGCGGGGAATCTAGTGTACAAAACAACCTCAAATGGAGGGACAGCAGTCTGGAATGGAAGAACATTGAGTGGTGACAAGGTCGCTACGGGAGTTTATTTGATCTGGACATCAATCAATGAAGGAAAAGGACGGCAGGTTGGAAAGGTGTTAGTAGTACGTTGATTACCCCTTGAAAAATACAGACAAAGCCTTTATTCTCCGACGGATCAATTATTCCGAAAGCAGCGTCATTCTCACGTGTTTTACACTCACCAAGGGGATACAAAAATTTATCTTTCAAGGGGCGAAAAAAAAGTCGCAACCCTTCTTTCCAATGGCGTATTGCGAAATCACGTTATATCGCCATCCTTCATCCGAACTAGGAAAAATCACGGGAACAGACCTTCTTTTCAATCCGACAGGCTTGCGCTTTGATCCAGTTCGTTCCGCCATTGCCTTCTTTGTAGCAGATATCCTTCAACAGTGCATTCAAACGGATTTAGAGGATGAACCCTTGTTTAACTTTTTAGAGAAAACAGTTCGCGAGATCGACAGTACGGAAGATTTAAGGTTGTATCCTACTCGTTTTCTCATGGAGTTTTCATTTCATCTGGGAATTGGTCCATCAGTGGATGAGGACAACGCAAGCTATTTTGATCTTCAAGAGGGTATTTTTAGCAATCATCTCATTGCGGGACACTTGACTGCTGACGGCAAAGTTGCGCACTTATTAAGGTCCTTGGCTGACGGTGAGCTTGAACAAACGGAGGAATTGTTAGCGCTGCGCAAGGAGGCATTTGAAACAATGCTCAAATTTTACAGCGTACATATCCCACGATTCAATGTGGACTCTTCCTTGGAGATTATTCGCGCCCTATTGTACCATTAAAAAAGCCATCAAGACAATGCCGATGGCTTTAAGGTGCAAGCTGAGAGCTTTAAATAAGTGAATAAATTTCGCCACATCAACGTCGTGGCTCTTTGATAAAGATAGAAGAAAAATCAAGTACTTCCATCGAGTTTGTATAAAAATCTCGCACTCGAGCATTGATCATAATCAGCACGTCATCTGTTAAAATTGGTATGGCTGGCACTTCGTCCACGATCAACTGATCACACGCAATAAAGAGCGCTTCTCGTTTGTCTGGATCACCTTCGCGTGCCGCCTCTTCGAAGAGTGAATTAAATTGCTCATTTTGAAAGTGAAATTCATTTACGATCTTTTTATCGGACCGCAATTTACCACTATAAAATAAGCCAAGGAAGTTGTCAGCACCGGGATAATCGGCCACCCACCCGGAACGCCATATCTTAGCCTTACCAGATGAAACTGCTTTTTCCCATTCTTTGTAAGTGCACAATCGGATTTGCAGTGAGATGCCCAAAGTGCTTTTTAATTGTGCCACAATACCCAGACACATTTTATGTTGCGCCGATCCCTTTTTAGCATTGACATACAAGTCTAGCGAAGGAAACTTTTTTGTTTTGGTATACCCTGCTTCCGCCATCAATATTCTTGCACGTGTTGGGCTAAGAGGATCAACCGTAACGTTGGCTGCATGAAAACCAGGGATATTCGGAACAAAGCCATTCTGCGTCGCCCATCCTTCGCCTGAAAGCCAAGATTCTACAATGCGCTTGCGATCGAGGACAAGATGAAACGCACGCCGCACGCGAACATCGCTGAACTCCTTGCTGCTGCAATCGAAGGACAAGAAACTCACCTTCATGCCCGGGTGCGATTCTACACGGTGTGTGACGTTTTTTCCTGCTTGAGCATCCTTCAGTGAACCTAAAATATTTTGAATTTCATCGACTGGAATCTCGAGAACAAGGTCGATTTCTTTGTTCCTAAAGGCCATGATTTCGCTGCGCTTGTTTTGCGCATAGGTCATGACCACCTGGTCTAAGAAAGGCAACTTGTTGCCAAGATCGTCTGTACGCCAGTACCTTGGATTGCGTTTTAGGGTGATCTGTTTGTCCGTCATGGAGTTAAACATAAACGGACCCGTTCCGACAGGGTGCAGCCCAATATTCTCTGAATACTTGTTAAATGCCTCAATTGGAAAAATCCCTAGTGTGATGTTCGTCAATATTTTATCGAAACTTCGGAAGGATTCATTTAAACGGATTTCTAAGGTGTAGGTGTCAAGCACGCGAATTCCAGGAATGCCCTTTAAAATATGTTTGTTATTTGTTTTGCGATAGAATAGGTCGCCACCAACAATATGGGTTACCAAAATATCGGTTATGTCGTTGTGCATACTTGGCGAGCATGCCATTTCGAGGGAAAACTTGATGTCTTCTGCCGTTAGAAACCGTTTTTTTCCATTGAAGCAGGCGTCCTCATGAAATTGCACACCTTTTCGGATTTTAAACGTAAAGCACGTTGCATCTTCATTGACTTGATACGACGACG
>JBILBT010000350.1:0-2890 GCA_044353545.1 Crocinitomicaceae bacterium
ATGGCAAATCTAGATGTTTCCTTGTATGACACCATTTACAACAGCAATGGAAACCGAATTGCAACCATTGAAACCTACACCGAGAAGATCGATGGATCATTTCACCTACAATCTTTGTTTACGCATGTTGATACCACCGCTTATCACTATCGATTCATAACGACTGGTTCTGGATCCTGTGATTTGTGGAGTGGCGCGTGGCTAGGTTTGAATAACGTTGTCAACGCATTGCCTTCAGCGCTTGTGTATCCTCCTATTGTTCACTATCACGCGCCAGATAGTTTACAAACCATTGTTTCTTCATGGAACTGCTCAGAAAAGGTGATTTCTGTTGGTAACGTTCGCTGTCGTTTGGGTCATATCGACAACAATGGAAACCAGTACTATCCTCCTTCAGACATGACACACCCAGGGAAGCTAAGTCCGAATTCAAGCAAGGGTCCAAGTCGACATGATATCATTAAGCCAGATGTTTCTGCAGCAGGAGATGTCACCTTGGGTTCAGGTCCCCTATCCTTCTTATTGAATCCATCCAACAATGCTGCCATTGATTCTGGAGGTTGGCATGTGCGCAATGGTGGGACCTCAATGGCATCGCCTACTGTTGCTGGAATTGCAGCGCTTTATCTCGAAAAATGTGGTCATTCGACTTGGGCAGATTTCAAAGAGGCACTTATTGCTACGTCATTTACTGATTTTTATACTGGTAGCGTACCCAACAACGCTTATGGCCATGGAAAGCCACATGCATTAAACCTCCTTCTTCAAGCAAATTTCACACCTACCCTTTCTGGAACCCCAAGCTTTTGTCCGAATGGATCAACAGACATTCAGGTGAACACAACGAGTGGAATTTCAGAAATAACATGGTCGGATGGCACCTATGCCAACCCCAACTCTGTGAATAGTGCCGGACCACTATCAGCGACAGTCTTCAATGCCAGCGGTTGTAAAGCAACGACGGCAGCACTCAACATTGTGCAATTGGATACCCTACCAATGTTGCCTATTTTTCAATCTGGAAATGTCCTCGCCACCTTATCGTTTAGCAACTACCAATGGACATTGAACGGACAAGACATACCAGGTGCCACATCTCAATCCTTGGAAATCTTTCCTCCATATGGCGTTTATACTTGTTATTGCGTAAGTCCTGATGGATGCATCACCGAAACAGCGCCTTTTTCCATTGGTGCCGCCGTGACTTTGGCCTCACAAGAGCACATATCAATTTTCCCAAATCCAAGTGACGGAATGTTTTCCATTTTTGGATTCAAGTCCATTGACCTCATCGAAATGTTGGATCAGCATGGTAAATTTGTTCCACTGAAAGAAATATCCAAGGGCAATTATTCCATTGAGCACCTTGATAAAGGCATATACATGCTGTTTATCACCTCAAATGAACGAAAGTTCCAATCAAAAATCATCCGAATGTAGTCCTTGCCGAAAGAATTTATATTTTTGCAGGACATAAGTGCAAATACAGCTGAATGAAATTAACAGGTATAATCGCTATTTCCGGTAGACCGGGACTTTTTAAAGTCGTTGCTCAAGGCAAAAACAATGTTATTGTAGAATCACTGATTGATCAAAAACGCATTCCAGCGTATTCGACAGACAAGATTTCTGCTCTAGAGGATATTAGCATCTATACCTACGATGAAGATGCATCCTTGCAAACCATTCTCGCAGCAATCTATGAAAAACAAGAAGGAAAAGAAGGTTTGTCTCACAAAGACGACTTGAGCAACTTGGAAGCATACCTACTCGGGATTTTGCCAAACTACGACAAAGAGCGTGTTTATCCTTCCGACATTAAAAAGATTTTTCAGTGGTACAATCTTCTATTGAAGTCAGGTGCGTTAACTCCTGAAGAATCAGAAGCTTCTACCGATGAAGTAGTCGAAGAAAAACCAAAAGCTGATGTTAAGAAAGCTGCGGCGAAAAAGGCTCCAGCCAAAGGCGTTGCAAGCGACAAAGCGAAATCAGCAAAGTCAGCTAGTGCCAAAAAAGTTACAGCGGTAAAAACCGGTTCTAGTCGAGGAAAATAATTCAAATATCATTCTTAAAAAGTCCGCCACGGTGGACTTTTTTTATACCTAAAAATATGGAACTTAAAAAACAAGCACGCACCTTTCTAACGGAAGGATTGATCATCGATTCATGGGATACACTCAAAACGTATTTTATTGAGTTAAATGAACGCGAAATTCTTTCACCTGCAGATTTGGCAAAATGGCTACAAGACCGAAGCGAACTAGATGCCGTATTGGAAGAAGATGCAGCTTGGCGCTATATCCGCATGACCATTGACACACGCGATGAGTCTCTAAGCAATGCCTACACCTTCTTCGTTACCAAAATTCAACCGGAACTTGCACCCTATGATGATTTACTGAACCGAAAACTGGTGGAATGTCCATTTACGGAGGCCTTAAAATCAGACCCTGCCTATGCCATCTATTTCAAGTCTGTAGAAACTGCATTGGAAATTTTCAGGGAGGAAAACATTGCATTGGAAGCTGAGTTGAATGAAAAATCACAATTGTTCGGCTCAATCTCTGCCGCACAATCCATCGAACACGAAGGCGCACAAATCACCATGCAACGGGCAGCTGCATTGTTAAAAGAAACCGATGAAACACTTCGGAAATCTGTTTTTGAGAAGATGGCTGTTCGGCGCAGAGAAGACACTCAAAAATTACACGATTTATTCAATGAATTGATTGAAAAACGTCATCAATTGAGCGTCAACGCAGGATTTGAAAATTTCCGTGACTACAAATTCAAGGCACTCAACCGCTTTGATTATACCAAAGAAGATTGCTTTAATTTTCATCAATCTGTAAAAACACTTATCGTTCCCATTGTGCGTGAAATTCAAGCC
>JBILBT010000109.1:0-9311 GCA_044353545.1 Crocinitomicaceae bacterium
ATTTGATGCGACCCAAGAAGTGTTTGTAGGTACTGACAAAACAACCGGAAAACCAAAATGGCATGCTACACGCGCCGATTTAATCTTTGGTTCAAATTCCGAATTGCGTGCCTTGGCTGAAGTGTATGCAAGTGAAGATGCAAAAGTGAAATTCGTGAACGATTTCGTAGCGGCTTGGGTAAAGGTTATGGAGCTTGATCGCTTTGATTTGAGATAAATGATTTGAGAGCATGGAGCATGGGGCATAGATTGATCTATATTCTGCCTGTCAATAGTTTCTAGTCTTAAAATCCTCGTCCTTCGAAGCTCAAAGAGCGAAGATGTGTCCCTCGTCCTTCGAAGCTCAAAGAGCGAAGAAGGACTAACATCTAAAAAAAGGCTGACATTCGTGTTGGCCTTTTTTATGAATTGAAAAAAATCCGAGACAAAGCAGTACATATGCTCAACTTAAAACGTGAATGGGCCTGTTATAATTCTAAAGAATACGTGTTAATGAGTTGTCGAACGAAGACAATAACCACTAAAACTAAGACTATGAAAACCATCACATTCTTTATTTGCTGCATTTTCATTTCTTTTATTGGGATCTCTCAAAGCACACAGTCGAAACCGCAAAAAGAAGCCGTGCTCATCGTCGGTGACCGAGCTCCAGCTGAAAATAAAGCGCGCATGGAAGAGATTGCTGTGATTTTGGAAGCGGCCAAGTACAAGGTACATCGGTTTTATTCGCCCAACAACAAATGGGTGGATATTAAAAAGGCAGCCTTGAATGCGTCGTTCTTCATTTACAACGGCCATGGTACCACATTAGGATTGAACGAGGGCTTTGGTGGACTTGTGATCAATGAATTTATTTCTGCGCAGCGCATCGTAGATGAACTTAGATTCAACCGAAATCCTGTCGTTATTTATCAGTCCGCATGCGGCGCAGCAGGTTCTTCTGAAGGAGATCCGCTCGATATTGGTGTCAAGGAAGCGGCATTGCGGGTGGCTGAAACGGCAAAGCCATTTTTGATGGTGGGGGCTAGTGCCTATTATGCAGACAATTATTACGGTGGGGTGAACACCTTTCTTCAGCATTTCTTGGCAGGGGAAACCTTAGGAGCAATCTATGAGGAAATAGCATCATCGTGGACAAATATAGAGGTGAATCGAGCGTTGAATGACAGCGAACTTGATTCTGAATTATACATTGGCGTATCGTCGAGTGGTGGAGGAAAAAAAGAAATTATAACGCAAGTGAACGGCAAGCAAGTCAAGAAGTACGAGCAACTGGAAAAAAAGTATTCCATTGCCTTTATCGGACCGAATGAGCTTACAGTTAATGATATCCTGTTTGTGGCTGGGCGATGATGGGGTATGCTCGTACTTCGGTGGCTTAAGAAAATAATTAGTTACGAATTACGAATTACGAATTACGAATTACGAATTACGAATTTTCTTTGATGCTAAATTCTTAATTGCCTTCGGCTTCAAATTCTCTTAGAGATCAAGAGATCAAGATTTTAAGACTTGAATGCACTTCGAATTTCGAATTGGCTTCGCCATCAAATTCATGTCGAAGCAAAATCAAGTCCTTTAGCGCAGCGGGTCTTTTGTCTTAAAGCGCAGCGGTCCTTTGTCTTTCGAAGCTCAAAGAGCGAAGAAATGTCCTTTGTCCCTTTCTTCCTAATTGGCTTCGCCAACAAATTGCGCAGCATCAAATTCATGTCGAAGCATAATCAAGTCCTTTAGCGCAACGGGTCTTTTGTCTTAAAGCGTAGCGGTCCTTTGTCTTTCGAAGCTCAAAGAGCGAAGAAATGTCCTTTGTCCCTTTCTTCCAAATTGCCTCCGCCACCAAATCCCCTCCTACCGATTGATAGCAAATCCATTTTCATAAATTTGATTAAGTTCCCATTCGCCGTCATTGTAAAGTGCTCGGGTTTCTCCATTTCCATTGATGAATTTGGTTGAATAAAATACGGTACCATTTAATCGGTAGCTCACATAATCTCCGGTGATCCTTCCACGATCATAATGTGCAACTTCTTTGAGGTTTCCATTTCGGTAGAACATCAGGTATTCACCATGCAAGGAGTCATTGAGGTACGTCATGGATTCATACATTGTTCCGTTATCGCAGCCATAGTTTTCAACATCGTCACGCACCATGACCCAAGGACCTTCGCGCATCCCATTCACATAGATTCCTTTCAGCAAGAAATAACTTTCTCCATCACCATAGTCAACGCGATCTAATCTTCGGTAATATTCACCGTTCAAGATGCCATTTGTATAATGTTCAATGGAATAAATAGATCCATCTTCCAAAAACTCTTTTTTCGTTCCATGATGCACGCCGTCCTTGTATTCGGCGTCAACCCAAACTTTCCCGTCTTTAAAGTAATTGGTGAAATGTTGCACCAATCCATCTTTGAAGGTATACTCAGCAAGTAGTTGGTTTTCGAATACATAACGCGCCGTCCCTGTAAATACTTCATCTTGATAATAGGCCACGGAGCGCAAGGTATCGCAAAATCGGGTGCCTACATACATCAAACATCCTTCTTCTCGACAGGTACTAAAAAGTTCTGATCCTTGGTTGGCGTCTACAAAATAGGCGTTTCCGCAGCCGAGGAATAGCTCATCTGTAGACTGGCTGAAGATGGACCAAGTCGAGCATAAAACGAAGATTAAACTGAGGTTTTTCATGTTGTTTTTTTTAGTTGAAATGGGTCAAGGTTGAGTGATAAATTGACTGTAGTTTTGCGGCGTTACACCAGCAATTCGAAAACTGCTCAGTGTCTTCTCTTGGACAACAAGAAGCTCTTTACAATAAGCCACATAATCTTTCTCGTAGTAGTCGTAAGCCCATTTCTCGGATGGATTTTCGGCGACAAGCTTTTCCATAATTTTAATATCCTCCTTAAAACCTTGCTCCAGTAGGGTAAATGCGACACGGAAGTTTGTATTCTCCATAAGGGCTTTGTGCATGGCTGGTTGGTACTTTGCTCCGTAGTCTAAGTACCATGAAATGAAAAGACGAAATTCATAATACGCAAAATAGGTCGGGAGGGATTCCTTGATAAAGTCCAATTTTCGCTTTTCGTTTTTTGCCAACTTTGCTGCTATAGCTGCGTCAAGTGAAGCTTTTGTCCCATTGCGGTATGCTGAAAATTCATCCATTATCCCATAAATACCAGAGCGATTGGCACTAACCCCGCTGCCATTTCCGACATATGATTTTAATCGAAAGATTTTATCGGAAGCCTCCTTTGGAACAATTGACAGAAACTTTTCCGACATGTAAGTGGGTGTTCTTTGAAATTGGATGATTATCGTTGGTTCTACACAGATTTCAGTATGTGAATTGAAATGATGTGTAGACTCATGAACCACCGTGTTAAAACTGCGAATCAATCGGTCATTGGTGGTGTCCTTACTAGCGGGAACACTTGCATTATTGACAACAGAATAATAGCATCCAGGTCCGCAGTAGTTGGTGTCGATAAATCCTTTATAACCAGGTGCAAAATCTTTGAGCAACCTCATGAAATATATTTTAGCCTGGTCACTCGGGTTTTTTTCACTGACTGTTTTTTCTTCTTTAATCACTGTAGGATTTGGATTCAAAGGATTGTAGTCTATGGATTGAAAGTAGATGCTATCTGTTGTTTTAGTGCCCAAACAATTGGCACCGAGCATTGCCTCCCATCGTTTTTCAAAAAGCCGTTCCCCTCGGAGAATAAAGTGCTTTTCTTTTAATGATTGAGTCCCATGACACTTGGACTTGGAATCAAATGTTAGTTTTTGGTATTTAAATTTGTATAGTCCACTATCAACTTTAACCACTGATTTAGTGCAATAAATGTGCTCATAATGACCATTGTCATAAAGCCTTAATACAAATAATTTTGATTTTCCATTCCCATAGGTAAACACATTCATGGACTCAGAAATCTCAGCAGAAAGTGCCATGAACCCAGACAGTAAATAGATTGCAAAGAGTGAACTTAGATTGCGCATAGGATGGAGTTTTAGGTGTGCTTGATTGTAACGCTGGGCCCAGCGAAAAATAACAGGAGGAGGGAGACAAAAGACCGCTTCGCTCAAAGACAAAAGACTTGAATGCACTTCGAATTACGAATTGCCTCTGGCATCAAATTCCTGAATTGCGCAGCATCAAATTCCCGAAGGGATCAAATCCCCAATTCCCGCAGGGATCAAATTCTGAATTGGCCTCGCCATCAAATTGCGCAGCATAAAATTTTCCGTATCTTTCACTCAAATTCTTGCTAATATGAAACTGTTTACTTCTCTCCTGGCCGTTTTGTGCCTCGTTCAATTGGGATTTTCCCAAAGCTATTCGTCTGATTTCCTTGATGGAACAATCATGTTTAAATTGAAAAATGATCCTGTTCAACACAATGGATATCAGAAAGATAAAAATGATTATTCACTCACCGTGGACATCGCCAAATACCCAGAAATTGCCGCAGTATTTGAAGAAATAACTGTGACGCAACTGGAAAAACCAAGTTTCTTTACATACAAGCCAACTTTGCAAAACATCTTCCGCATTCACTTCTCGGAGTATGCACAAATTGATGCCTTGATTCGTGAATTGAGCAAGTTGCCCAATGTGGAATTCGTTGAAAAGGAACCAATTTATAAAATTGATCTCGTTCCAAATGACCCTTACCATTCTGGAAACAACAAATGGTACCATACTTTAGTGGGTTCAGAAACAGCTTGGAACATCTCACAAGGAAGTTCTGCAGTAAAGATTGCCATCGTGGACAATGCCGTATTCTGTGGACACCAAGATTTAACAACCTACGCGCAGTATGATGTAGCTGATAATGATGCGGATGCAACACCACCATTGGTTTCTTCAGCAGATTTTGGGTGGTCTCATGGAACGCATTGCGCAGGATTGGCCACGGCTGACATCAACAATGGAAAGGGAATCGCTTCGTTGGGTGCAAATGTGCAATTGATCGGTGTGAAAGCAACGCCTAACAGCGCAGCATCTTCAGGAAGTGTTTATTACTCGTACCAAGGTGTTCAATGGGCATGTGAAAACGGAGCCAATGTGGTGAGCATGTCCTTCGGTGGCCCATCTGCTTCGGCAAGTTTTCAAGCTCTCATCAATGCCTATCCCACAGTGGTGTTCTTGGCAGCAGCTGGAAACGATGCGGTAACCACATTGATGTATCCAGCTGCCTATAATAATGTCATCTGCGTGGGTTCAGTGAACTCAAATGATTCACGCTCAAACTTTTCCAATTACAATGGGACAACGCCCTATGTGGATATAGCTTCTCCAGGAGGATATTCATTCGGAGGTTTGTTTAGCACGGTGTATACATCGAATGGAAATGGCTATGATCAAATGGGAGGAACATCAATGGCAACGCCATTCGCAGCTGGATTGGTTGGATTAATGTTAAGCTTAAATCCTACCATGACACCTGCAGCTGTTCTCAGCTGTTTGACATCTACAGGTGTGAACATCAATCAAGCCATTGGTCCGCGCATCAATGCAACAGCGGCATTACAGTGTGTGCAAGCAACTCTAACTGGTGATCCACTACCATTCTTCTCTGGGACACCAACGATGATCATTGAGGGTGATGTTGTGAACTATACGAACTTATCAGCAGATGGAGGTTCGCCCATTACAAACTATACGTGGAGCTTCCCGGGTGGAACACCTGCGACATTTGTAGGCGCAACGCCTCCAGCCATCACCTATGCTGCAGCAGGTGTTTATAGTGTGAGTTTGACTGCAACGAATAGCCAAAGTACACAAACCTATACGCGAACGAATTACATCAACGTGAGCATTCCTCCATATGGAGAGTGGTTGGTTCAAAACTCTGGATTTACCACGGCAAGTCGCGGAATTTCTCACATTTCGATTGTCGATCAAAATATAGTGTGGGCAGTGGCTTACGATGGTTCAGGAGGTACTGCGAATGTGCAACAATTTACGAAGACAACAAACGGCGGTGCGACTTGGACGCCGGGTAATATCAGCATCAATAACGCAGCTCTTGGTATCGGTATGATTCACGCACAAAGTGCAACGAAAGCATGGTTGGCTGCTTTTCCTAATGCTGCTGGTCAAACTGGAGGAATCTGGATTACAACAAATGGAGGAACTACGTGGACGCGACAAAATACTGCGACATTCAGCAATGCGGCATCGTTTACCAATACCGTTTACTTCTGGGATGATCTAGAAGGTCTTTGCATGGGTGACCCAATCAACAACGAATTTGAAATTTACCGTACAACAAATGGTGGTACAACTTGGACGGTGGTTCCAGGAGCGAGTATTCCAAATCCACAAGCCAGTGAATTTGGTTACACGCGCCAAATGGAGGTCGTAGGAAATAGTATATGGTTCACGACAAGCAAGGGTCGAATTTACCACTCCACAAACAAAGGTGTGACTTGGGCGGTTTACACATCGCCGATAACCGATTTTGGTGGTGCTGTGGTAGCAGGTAGTTCTGCGAATCTTTCGTTTTCAAGTTTGACCAATGGCATCATCATCAATCAGGCGGGAAGTGTTTGGAAATCGACAAACAGTGGCTCCACTTGGACGGCTGTAACGACGACAGGACCAGTTTATACCGATGGCTTGTGCTTCATTGAAGGAACATCAACGGTATTCTCAACAGGTGCCGCAACAGGCGCTGCAGGTTCATCGTATTCAACAGATAACGGAACAACGTGGAATTTGATCGATACAGAACAGCACTTGTCTGTGGAATTCATCAATACATCCATTGGTTGGTCTGGCTGGTTCAACACCAGTGCAACGGCTGACGGGATGTGGAAATGGAACGATTTAACGTCGCCTTTGAGTTGTGATTTTGCGGCTAATGCATTGACAGTGTGTACAAACACCTCAGTTACAATGGCTGATTCAACGTCAGGTGCTGTGCCAAGCTCATGGTTCTGGCAATTCCCAGGTGGAACACCTGCAACTTCGACCGTTCAAAATCCAACGGTGACTTATGCAACACCTGGAGTGTATGATGTAACCTTAACCGTAAGTGATGGATTATCGCAAACAACGATGAATAAACCGGCTTACATTACCGTTGTGGCACCAGCATCAGCGCCATCAGCAATCACAGGGCCTACGTCAATATGTGCGAACACGACCAATGTATATTCAGTAACGCTCGTGCCAGATGTCATGTACAATTGGACACTTCCAGGGGCATGGACAGGAATGAGCACATCGAGCATCATGAACGCGACAGCAGACATCAGCTCCGGTACAATCTCCGTAACGGCTGAAAATGTGTGTGGGAGCAGTGCTGCAAGTACTTTAGCGATTACAGTGAATCCAGGAGCGCCAACTGCGGCGTTTACCAATACAACTGCTGGAGGAACTGCAAGCTTTACAAGCACATCGGCGAATGCATACTCTTGGTCATGGACCTTTGGAGATGGGGTAGGTGCGTCAACGCTTGAAAACCCAAGCTATGCCTACTTGGCAAACGGAACATACACAGTAACCTTGATTGCGACGAATGGATGTGGATCCGATACGATTACACAAAGCGTGACCATCACTGGCGTTGGCTTGAGTGAAAATGCACCTGAGTGGATCCGTGTGTATCCTGTACCAGCAGACAATGTGGTGAATGTATCCCTGTCTCAGGCCTTGGACAATGCAGAATTTGCCATCTACGATGTGACGGGAAAAGTCATTCGCCGTGGTACATTAACAGGCAACACTACAGAAATTTCTATCGATGCATTGGCGTCAGGAATGTATGAATTGCGCATTGCAAATCAATATACCTACCGTATTGTGAAGAAATAAAAAGAACAATAATCATTGAAAAAGGCGCGGTGTGAATCGCGCCTTTTTTGTTTCATCTAGCCCGGGGTTTTAACCTGGGGGTTTCATGTGCAAGTAAAGTGTGTTTATTAACCATTTTAATGGTTTGCCCTGTTGGGAGATTTGTTTATTGTATCTGTTTAATTGAAAAGAATGAAGGCTCGGTCTAACAAAATTCAATTCCAATCAAGCAAACTAAAAATAGATCACGGCCACTGCAGAGGTTCATTATCCGATGCTCCCGTGACCAATCCTGGACCTAAAATTTTAAAGAATTTTTTGAATTTGATTTTCCACTTGCCCATGCGAAGTTTTTAGAATGGTTTCGCGTTAAAGTAAGTGGAAAAAAGATTAGATGGGGGAGCGGTTGAAAATTAACGCGAATGGGATATGAAGGGTTTTAGCGACAATGGCCCCATCGGTATCTCTGCCGAGGCGAAGATGTAATTATGGTCTAAACAAAAAAAGACTGCCCCTTACGAAGCAGTCTTTTGATATTTTTGCCACATTCATTTTCAATTCACGACCAATCTGAACATGTGATCTTCAATGCGAATGAAATAAACTCCCTTTTCTTTATCGCTCAAATCAATGAGCACTTTATTTTCGAGTAGGATATTTTCTAAAATGATTCGCCCATTCATGTCGTAAATGTCAATCAACGTACCATTCATTCCTTCAGCTTGCACCGTAAAGATGCCATTGCTTGGATTTGGATAAATGTTGATGATACTGAAATCTTTTTCATCCAACAATTCTGTGGTGTTATATGTGTAGCAAATCGATGTGTCATAACAGCCATTCTGCAACACCACAACGGCATACGAACCATTGTAGATTGGAGTAAAAGATTGATTTGTTTCATTAAAAATTTGAGCTCCTGTAGTGCAGTTTATCCAGTTGTATTGCGCACCGACTGCGTTGGAAGTTAGCGTTAAGCCGTTTTGTGTAACGGTATTGTCCACAGGAAGTATCGTTAAATCAATGACCAATATACTATCACACCCATAAACTGAAGTCAGTGTATCGTTGTAGATTCCAGACGCATAGTATGTTGCTGTTCCACTTGGTACTGTGTACTCTTTACAAAACAAGGCAGACATGTTGATTGCGAATTCTGGATAAACAGTCAATAGGATTGTAATCGTACTGTCACACCCTGATACATTCGTTGTTGTTTCTGTGTAAGTTCCTGAATTGGGATAAACATTTCCGATAGATGATGTATATGCTCCGCAGGATGTTATGGTCTGTGTGGAAGAAGATGGAAGTCCTAAGATAATCACAGATTGATTGGCCGTTACTGTTTGCCCATTGCCATCATTGAATGACCAGGTTACCACTGTTGTTCCTTGTGTTGTAATTGGGAACACGGTCGTTGTTGTTCCAGTGATTGTTCCAGCACAGTTATCTGTTGTTGTTGGTGCAGTAGGCGTCGCCGAACACTGTCCAGTCACGCTTG
>JBILBT010000351.1:0-2873 GCA_044353545.1 Crocinitomicaceae bacterium
GGACAAATCACCTACATTTCATTAAGTGGGAATCAAGCCCTAGAAAATTTAACTGCAGGTACCTATTCCATTGTTGATGAAAAACCAGAAGGCATGCTTTCATTGAATTACGACCGAGTCGAATCAAACACAGAATGTTTAACTGAAAATGAAATCATTGAAGGACTTGAAGCTTGCGGTTTAGAAAATGTGACGTATACAGAAGTGAATGAAGGAAATACAATGGCAAAAATTGACATTGAAAAACCCCGTGAGTACTGGAAACTGTTTATTTTGTTGGGCCTTACCTTCCTCATTGGAGAAATGCTCGTTCTTAAGTTTTGGAAATAATAGATTATGAAGATTCTAATTAAAAAAGCAAGCATCATTGATTCGTCCTCTGCACACAATGGAACCGTTAACGATGTTTTGATTAATGAAGGAAGAATTGAACGCATCGCAACAGAAATTAATTTGGACGATGCACATGTCATTGAAGGAAGTAATCTTCATGTTTCTCAGGGTTGGGTTGATTTAAAAGCAGATTTTTGTGATCCAGGAGAAGAGCACAAGGAGACCATTTCTTCTGGATTAGATGCCGCAGCTGCCGGAGGATATACCCATATTTGTGTCTTGCCTTCCACCCACCCTGTGGTTGATGGAAAAACCTTGGTTGAATACATGCTTCGTCGTGGGGAAAACCATGTCACTTCAATACATCCAATTGGATCCATCACCCAGCAGATGAAAGGCGAAACGCTTTCTGAGATGTACGATATGCAGCAGTCAGGTGTTGCACTTTTTTCGGACGACAATCTACCTGTTAGTTCGGGCATCATGTTCAGAGCACTTCTTTACGCTAAGAATTTTCATGGGACAATCGTAGCCTTTTCTAGAGATGCATCAATTGCAGGAAATGGAATGGTCAATGAGGGTGAGGCGTCAACGAAAACGGGATTGAAAGCCGATGCCGGTGTAGCTGAGGTGATTCAATTGGAACGGAATTTACGCCTACTTGAATACACCGGCAGCAAAATCCATTTAACTGGAATCTCTTGCGCTGAAAGCGTTTCACTGGTGCGCCAAGCAAAGGCAAAAGGACTTCATGTGACGTGCGATGTCCATGTGATGAATTTAATCTTCAACGAAACGGCAGTACTCGACTTCGACACTAACCATAAAGTAATGCCTCCATACCGTCGTGAAGCAGACCGTAAAGCGCTTTGGTCAGGATTGGCCGATGGCACCATCGATTCGATTGTCTCCGACCACCGGCCACACGACACCGAAGAAAAAGATGTTGAATTTGACCATGCGTCGTTTGGATCTCTTAACCTTCAGACCGTTTTTGGAAGTTTGGGGACTTGTGAAGAATTCAATTTACAAGCCTTTATTCAGGCGGTTTCAATCAATGCTCGAACGATTGCTGGCATTCAAACCAACTCAATTTCAGAAGGTTCAAAAGCCGATCTCACGGTATTTTCTCCCGACATCAATTGGACTTTTACTACCAACGACGTTTTGTCAGGCACTAAAAACACCCCTTTTATTGGATGTGAATTGCGCGGTGTGGTTCATGGTGTTGTGAATAATGGTAAATTAGTACACAAGGAAGATTAACTATGTCAAACAAAAAATCCTTTCTGCGTCAATTTTGGCAAGAGAAAAAAATGGTTGGTGCAATGGCGCCAAGCTCTCGCTTTCTTGCGCAAAAGATGCTCAAGGATATTGACTTTGAAACGGCTAGGGTTATCATTGAACTAGGTCCTGGAACGGGTGTTTTCACCGATAAAATCCTAGAATTCATGCACCCCGACGCTCAATTGTTGGTGTTTGAACTCAACGACCATTTCATGGATCAACTTCGCAGCCGCTACACTGATCCTAGAGTCCATTTGATTCACGACAGCGCTGAAAAAATTCAGCAATACCTTGACAAAAATGGACTGACGCATGCAGATGTTGTTGTTTCTTCCCTCCCATTGGCAAACTTCCCTAAAGAATTGCGCGATTCGATACTAAACGCTGCTGATCATGCACTTGTTGAAAATGGGCACTATGTTCAGTTTCAATATTCGCTTCAATCCAAAAAGCAGATCCAAAAGGTTTTTAGAAAAACCAAAATCCGTTTTACCCCTTTGAATTTCCCTCCTGCGTTTGTGTACGCGTGTAGGAAGTAGAAAAGACTTCAAGATTTTAGGATATTAAGATTTTAAGACAAGGATTCACGCGGTTGAAACCATCGAAATCCATATTCTAGGTTCAATGCTCAAAAATCACTCGCGAGCATGCAGACAAAAGACTTCTGAAAGTTACAAATTACCAGTTACGAGTTAAGTTCAACTTCGAACACTCTCGGATCTTTTCCCGATACTTCGGGGATCTTTACCTACAGTGTAGTTTCGCAGTCTCCCTATAATGAATGGTCCGCTGCGCTTCGGGACTTCATCAATCTTCGAATTATTTAGATTCATAGGAGAAATTCGTGATTCGTGGCTTCGAGTCTGCTTTATGGACCTCACCTATCCGATGCGGTGGAGCCACCGAATTCGTAATTCGTAATTAAACTTTATTACATATCAAAC
This sequence comes from Crocinitomicaceae bacterium, assembly GCA_044353545.1. GTDB lineage: Bacteria > Bacteroidota > Bacteroidia > Flavobacteriales_D > Crocinitomicaceae > M0103. The sequence continues at coordinate 2,565 of JBILBT010000351.1, forward strand.
CCTCCACCTTCTCCGCCAGACTGCTTCTTGTTGGACATTTCAAGTTTTCCGAATTTATAGGAAAAGGTCAAGAAATACTTGCGCGTCAACCATTTGAATTCAACTACCTGATCGATGCCTGGTTGGTCAACAGTCATGTAAAATCCTTGACGGTTAAAAATATCCGTCACCTTGAAGCCAAGCGACCACTTGCCATCATTGAAGGTCTTTTCACCTGAAATGTCGATTGGTCCGCGGCGTTGCGCCCTACCTTGAACAGAAATTCTTGGTGCGTTGTAGGCTGCATTGACTTGAATGGATGCTGTTTTC
>JBILBT010000110.1:0-9270 GCA_044353545.1 Crocinitomicaceae bacterium
CGATGCCCACGTATCAAGACGAGAATAAATTAATCACGGATATTATTGATGGAAAAGTAGCTCCTGCGGATTCGACGTTGCTTAAGGTGTTTAGTCGAAATAAAACCTGGAAAGACATGCTAGTGGTTTGCGATGTGACCGGGAGTATGTCACCTTATACAGCACAATTATTGTTTTGGATTAAAAGCAATCAAAAGCTCAATACATTCAAGCAAATTGTCTTTTTTAATGATGATTATGATTTGAGTACAAATCAAACATCTAAGTTCGATGAAACGGGGATTTGGAGCATTGAATCAGGCAATTCAACGAAAGTCATCGAAACTGCTTTTGAAGCCATGCAGAAAGGTCAGCACTCTGAAAATGACCTTGAGGCAATCTGCTATGCCATTAAGAAATTCCCTGAGAATAAAGGCAATGTTGTGCTCATTGCCGACAACTGGGAAAATCCATGCGACATGCACCTGTTGGACTTTTTAAAGAATCAAAAAGTTCCTGTGCACATCATTATTTGTGGGGTCGAAGATCGAATGAACACACTCTATCTCGATCTTGCCTATGCTACTGGTGGGTCAATTCATACCATGGAAGAGGATCTGGCAAACATCGCCAGCATGGGGGAGGGGAAAGTCATCCGTTTCGGGAACATGAAGTTCAAGATGACCGGGGGTAAATTCCTCCAAATTGGGGGCTAAACTCGTCGGAGTTAGCCCAGCGGCCAAGTAAAGAATTAAGCTGCTCCGTAGAATGATGTCAATTGTGTTTTGAAATGCATGGGAACAGTCAATAGATTTTGAATGTCATACCCAAGTTCCAAAATATCTTCGTCGTATTTTTCGTAGATCCAATTGATCTGCACCTTGTGCCCCTTGAGTTGTAAAAATTGGCTGATCTTTAAAAAAGTGAATAGCTGTTTTACACTCAAGGTGTTCAAGTAATCAAACTCTAAGTTGATGGTTGTTTGGTCTACAGGCGAATCCAAGTATTGCAACAGCCATGTTTGAATTTCAGACCAAAATTCTGTTGGATTTACTCCCAAACAGCGTCCTGAGATTTCGATTACTCCCGTTGAAGGATTGCAGTTTACTGCTGGCGTCAATGCTGTTGATTTAATGTTAAGTGTGTTCATGGTATGTGTGTGTTTATTTGTTTATGGAGCAATGTTCAGCATCTTTCTCAGGGTATGGAGCGAATGAGCTGTCGGACCAGACCAAAATCAGCGCAACGCACTACGAGCAACTACGTGTTTCTACATAGAGGCAGGTCAATTTTGGAAATGTTTCTTTCCAAAATCAGCAAAATAGCTTTCAGTTTTTAGGGGTTTCAGCCTTCCGTTTCGGCTTCATTTTGTACTTTTGAACCTGTATGTAAATACCTCAATCGTTATGGAAAAAGTGGAACAGTATAAACCACAACATAAAATACGCATCGTTACCGCAGCTTCTTTGTTCGACGGGCACGATGCAGCAATCAACATCATGCGACGAATCATTCAGTCCACGGGTTGTGAAGTGATTCACCTTGGGCATGACCGTTCGGTGGAAGAAGTAGTCAACTGTGCCATTCAAGAAGATGTTCAAGCCATTGCGATGACTTCCTATCAAGGGGGACACATGGAGTATTTCAAATACATGCATGACCTCCTAAAGGAAAAAGGAGCGCCACACATCAAGATTTTTGGTGGTGGGGGTGGTACAATTCTTCCTTCTGAAATCGAGGAATTGCATGCCTATGGAATTACTCGTCTTTACCATCCAGATGATGGACGTACCATGGGATTGCAGGGGATGATCAATGACCTTGTCCAAAGATGTGATTTTGCCGTTGGTCAAAATGTAAATAATACAGAAGGCATCGCTGATAAATTTGTTCCTGCGATTGCACACATGATTTCTGCAGCAGAAAATTACCCTGAACAGTCTGTCGGAGTTTTGAACGAAGTACGCGAAATGGCCTCAAAAAACCATGTTCCTGTGCTCGGAATTACAGGCACAGGCGGTGCTGGGAAGTCCTCTTTGGTGGACGAATTGGTGCGCCGTTTCTTGATCGATTTTACAGACAAGCAAATTGCCGTTGTTTCCGTCGATCCGTCGAAACGAAAAACGGGTGGAGCACTTCTGGGTGACCGAATTCGCATGAATTCCATTCGCAGTGAACGGGTGTATATGCGCTCTTTGGCTACTCGTCAATCCAACCTCGCCTTGTCGAAACATGTAGCCGAAGCCATCACTATTTTAAAAGCAGCAAACTACGATTTAATCATACTTGAAACTTCGGGGATCGGTCAGTCTGACACAGAGATTATTGAACATTCAGATGTCTCCTTGTATGTAATGACGCCTGAATATGGAGCAGCAACGCAACTGGAAAAAATTGACATGCTCGATTTTGCCGATGTCATTGCCTTAAACAAGTTCGATAAACGAGGTGCCCTTGACGCCCTTCGCGATGTGCGCAAACAATACCAACGCAACCACAATCTTTGGGAGAGCGATGTCGATTCCATGCCTGTGTACGGGACAATTGCGTCACAGTTCAATGACCCAGGGATGAATTCACTGTATAAAGTAATCATGGATAAAGTGGTTGAGAAAACCCAGGCACCACTAAACTCTACTTTTTCGATTACACGTGAAATGTCGGAGAAGATTTTTGTCATTCCGCCGGAAAGAACACGCTATTTGTCTGAAATTTCAGAAAACAACCGCTCGTATGATCAGTGGGTGAATCAACAGGTTTTTGTCGCTGAAAAATTATATGGCTTGCACATGAGTATGCAGTCCATCGGCACCTCTTCAATGGAGGATAAGGACCGCCTGATGAAAGGATTGCAAGAAGCTTTTGAAAAGGAAAAATTAAACTTCGACCCGAAAAACTGGGAGATTTTGGACAAATGGGAAGCCAAAAAGAAGTTGTATAAGGATCCTGAGTTCAACTTCAAAGTGCGAGATAAAGTTTTGTCCATTCAAACGCATTCTGAATCGCTATCACATTTGCAAATTCCAAAAGTGGCCACACCACGTTATTCAAGTTGGGGAGATATTCTTCGTTGGTCTTTGCAAGAAAATGTACCTGGAGAATTCCCCTATACTGCAGGATTGTTTCCATTTAAACGGGAAGGGGAAGATCCGACGCGCATGTTTGCCGGAGAAGGAGGTCCTGAACGAACAAATAAACGATTCCATTATGTTTCACTTGGAATGCCAGCAAAACGTTTATCTACCGCATTCGATTCAGTAACGCTCTATGGCAATGACCCAGACCTTCGTCCGGATATTTATGGGAAAATTGGAAATTCAGGGGTCTCTATCTGCTGTTTAGATGATGCGAAAAAATTGTATTCAGGGTTTGATTTATGTCATCCGATGACCTCTGTTTCAATGACTATAAATGGTCCTGCACCAATGTTGCTTGGATTCTTTATGAATGCAGCGATTGATCAGAACTGCGAGAAATACATCAAGGCGAACAATTTGGAGAAAGAGATAGAAGCGAAAATCGTCGAAATCTATCGTGCCAAAGGAACCGATCGTCCAAGCTATCAAGGGGATCTGCCAGAAGGGAACGATGGTCTTGGATTAATGTTACTCGGCGCAACGGGTGACCAAGTATTGCCTGCTGATGTGTACCAGAAAATTAAAGCAGAGACACTCACACAAGTGCGTGGTACAGTTCAAGCCGACATTCTAAAAGAAGATCAAGCACAAAACACCTGCATCTTCTCGACTGAATTTGCCCTTCGCCTCATGGGGGATGTCCAACAATACTTCATCGATAAAGGCGTACGTAATTTTTATTCTGTTTCCATTTCAGGATACCATATCGCTGAAGCAGGTGCAAACCCAATTACACAGTTGGCATTTACCTTGGCGAATGGTTTCACGTATGTAGAATATTACATGAGCCGTGGAATGAGCATCAACGACTTTGGGCCGAATTTATCCTTCTTCTTTTCGAATGGAATCGATCCAGAATATGCGGTGATTGGTCGCGTCGCGCGCCGCGTTTGGGCGAAAGCCTTGTCGCGAAAATACCACGCCAATGCACGTGCGCAAATGTTGAAATACCACATTCAAACGTCAGGTCGTTCCTTGCATGCCCAAGAGATTGATTTTAATGATATCCGAACGACATTGCAGGCCTTGTACGCGATTTATGACAATTGCAATTCTCTTCATACAAATGCATACGATGAAGCCATTACAACACCTACAGAAGAGTCTGTGCGTCGCGCTATGGCCATTCAGCTGATCATCAACCGTGAACTAGGACTATCGAAAAATGAAAATCCACTGCAAGGTTCATTTATCATTGAAGAATTGACTGATCTCGTAGAAGAAGCAGTATTGACAGAGTTTGATCGAATTACAGAACGAGGTGGTGTGCTCGGTGCTATGGAAACTATGTACCAGCGCTCGAAAATTCAAGAGGAGTCACTCCATTATGAAATGTTGAAACATACAGGTGAGTTTCCAATTATCGGAGTAAATACGTTCCTCAGCTCGAAAGGATCGCCAACAGTTTTGCCGAAGGAGGTGATTCGAGCCACAGAGGAGGAAAAAGAATACCAAATTGCAATGCTGTCCAATTTACATCAAGTAAATGCAGATAAAACGACGAAAGGAATTGAACAAATTCAGGATGCAGCGATCAGCAACCGCAATATGTTTGAAGAATTGATGGAAACATGCAAGTACGCCTCATTAGGACAGATAACCAATGCCTTGTTTGAAGTGGGTGGGCAATACCGAAGAAATATGTAAATGAGCAGTATGGAAGGGACTAAAATGCGTTTTTTCGCACTCGTAATTGGCGTTTTAATCTCTGTTTCCTGCGGATTTTCTCAGTGCCCAATCATTCCAGCACCTGTGACCTTTGTGACGGCTGCTGGGCAGTTCTCTTTTGGGGAGGACATCGCAATCAATAGCGATAATGCCCCTTCTGGAATTATTGATTACGCGGCGAATCGATTCACAAACACCTTTGGGTTCCGCGTGGTTATTTCTCCAAGCGCGAAACAACTTGTTTTTAAAAAAGTAGCGAATGTCCCCACAGATTATTACTCCATTAATGTAGGTGAAACGATTATCATTACCTACAGTTCAGATGCAAGTTGTTTCTATGCTGTCAATTCACTTTTTCAGCTCATTCAAGGAAATCAAGATCAATACAGCATCGCGAAGTGCTTTTTAAAGGATTATCCAAAGTTTTCTTGGAGAGGTTTGCACCTAGATGTGTCGCGTCATTTTTTCACAGTCGATGAGGTGAAACGCTACATTGATCTTATGGCCATGTATAAATTCAATAAGTTTCATTGGCATTTAACAGATGATCAAGGGTGGCGCATTGAAATAAAACAATATCCTAAATTGACAGAAATTGGTGCTTGGCGTGATAGTACGGTAAATGCACATTATTCAACTACACCAAGGACATACGCTGCTGAGCGTACAGGAGGCTTTTACACGCAAGAGCAAATTAAAGAAATTGTTCAGTACGCAGCGAATAGATACATCACTGTAATTCCTGAAATTGAAATGCCTGGTCATGCGCGCGCTGCGCTGGCTGCATATCCTGAGTTGTCGTGCACAGGAAAACAGCACGGCGTAGAAGGCTTGTGGGGTGTTTTTGACGATATTTTTTGCGCACATGAATCGAGCATTGATTTTTTGAAGAATGTGCTGGATGAGGTGATGCTGCTCTTTCCTTCGGAGTACATTCATATTGGCGGAGATGAGGCACCAAAAACACGATGGAAAAAGTGTGCGAAATGTAAAGCCGTGATTCGTGAAAATGGCTTAAAGGATGAACATGAGCTACAGAGTTGGTTTGTCACTCAGATGGACAACTACCTTACTTCAAAAGGAAGGAAATTAATTGGTTGGGATGAAATTTTGGAAGGTGGCTTAAGTCCGAATGCCACTGTCATGTCTTGGCGCGGATTTGAAGGTGGAGTTGATGCCGCAAAGCAGGGCCACGACGTGATCATGTCACCCGGTTCACATTGTTATTTTGATCATTATCAAAGTAAAAATTCAAGTGAACCTTTGGCCATCGGTGGTTATACACCTATTGAAAAGGTTTATCAATTCAATCCAATCCCTTCTAGTCTTTCTGCTGCAGAAGCAACACATGTCTTGGGCGGACAAGCAAATTTATGGACGGAGTACATACCAGATATGAAGCAATTGGAATACATGCTTTATCCGCGTGCCTTGGCCTTAGCACAAGTTCTTTGGTGTGTTGAAGCGCCTTCTTATGAGGTGTTCCGTTCAGTATTGATCAAACATCAATTGAAGTACCTCGATCGATTCAAGGTAAATTATTCGCGTGCTATGTTTTATCCTGAAATGAAAGTTTCGCGAAAAGAAGATGGATTGGGCGTAGTTTTCACGGCTGCTGATACAAGTGATCTATTGGCCTTGACTGTGCGCTTGGATGAAACGAATGTCGCTCCAAAATACCCTGATTTTCTTATCGGAAACAATTCCCTGCACTTTAAGAGAGGGCTTGATTCTGTGGTAAGGTATCGCTTTGAGGTAACATCAGAATACTTGCCGACGCCGTCCGAATTTAAAATGACGATACACCCTTCAATAGGTTTGAATGTGGAATACATTACTCCACCTGATGAACGCTACAATAGCGGTGGTGATCTCACCTTGGTGGACGGAATTATCGGTGCAAAACCTTGGAAGGGCAACGAATGGGTAGGTTTCGACGATCAGGAAATTGAATTCATTGTTGACCTCGGTAAGAAATCAAAAATTGACCATGCGGAGCTGAATTTCTTGGAAGACATTGGTTCGTGGATTCATCTTCCAAACTTTGTGCGGATTTCGGTGTCAAGCAACGGAAAAAAATGGGTGTTCCTACCTGATAAACCTATATACAAGGCTCAAGGGTCTGGTAAACATTTGCCTTTCGCTTTTCAAATTCAAAAAAAAGCACGCTACGTGCGATTTAAAATCGTGACATTTGATGTAATCCCGGATGGAATGCCAGGTGAAGGCCATGTACAGTGGACCTTTTTAGATGAAATCATGCTATTTTCCAAGTAATGAAATTCGAATTGTGCGCCGCTTCCATTGAAGCCATTCAACTCGCGAAGGAATTGAATTTTGACCGCATTGAACTGTGTCAAAATCTCGAACAGGGTGGACTTACACCCTCATTTTCCATGATCGAATATGCCATTGCTTATGGTGTACCTACCCATGTGCTCATTCGTCCACGGCCGGGTGGATTTACCTACAACTCAGATGAATTGGAATTGATCATTCGCGAAGTAGTAAATTGCAAGAACATGGGCGCTGCTGGGATTGTCATAGGTGTGCTAAATGAGAATGGTTCTATCGACGAACCGATTTTGGAGGAGATCATGAAAAAGGCAGATGGACTTGAAGTAACTTTTCATCGTGCATTTGACGATTGTGTGGAATGGAAGAAGGGGATGGATATTCTTATCAAACATGGGGTTAAACGCATTTTGTCGTCAGGATTAGCGCGAAATGTAGATATAGGTTATCCCGTTTTGACTGAAATGATCACGTATTCCGCTGGTCGAATAGAAATCATGACTGGAGGTGGCGTGAATGCTGCAAATATTGGACGTTTAGTCGCCGAATTGAATCCAAATGCTATTCATTTTTCAGGAACTGCAAAAGTACAGATGGATGAAGAATCTCTATTCTCTGAATCTATCTTAAAAGTAGATGCCAATAAGGTGAAACGCATACTTTCGGCTGCTACTGTGTAACCAATCAATGTAAAATTCGTTTTCCGCCCATGAAAAATATACTCTTGCTGGGTTTTCTTTTACTTACATCGAGTGTCTCAGCCCAATGTGACTCTGTTTCAGAGATAAATGCCAAAATCGTTGAATTGGCGGGGAAGAAACTAGGAAAAAAGGTAGATCGCGGTGAGTGCTGGGATTTAGCCAAATATGTTCTTGATGAAACGAATTCAAAGTGGGATGGGATGTACAAATTTGGTCGTGCGCTGAAAAAAGGAGAATGCATCATGCCGGGGGATATCATGCAATTTGAAAAACTAAAAACAGTATCACAAACAAATGGGGTGAAATCAACTGAAATGTTTCCGCACCACACGGCTATAGTCTTTGAGGTAAAGAATGCGGATGAACTTGTGCTCATTCATCAAAATACAGGTTATACAGGCAAGAAGGTAGGGAAGAGCACATTTAAGTTCAGCACGATCACAACAGGGAAGTACACCATCTATCGGCCAGTATCGAATTAAATTCGATCGAGAACATAACGAATTAAAGCAGTCATTTCTTTATTATACCCTTTTGAAAATTCGAGTTTCGGACGATTGCCAATTCCTAGACATATTGTTGCGCATTGATGACCTAACGAACGTCCTAAGGCAAACAAAGCAGAACTTTCCATCTCAAAATTCATCACCTTCAATCCTTCGAGTTTTACATCCGTCAATTGCTCGTTCAGGAGTGCAGTTTTAGCCTTCAGGCGCAGTTGTCTACCTTGAGGACCATAAAATCCGCTGCTCGAAACTGTTACCCCGTCAAAGGTGAGTTCTGAACGCAATCGATCATTCAGTTCTTGTGATGCGCCAATCAAATAAGGACGAATGGCTTCGGGTAGGGTTATTTGAGATTCAATCGCTTCTTTCAACGCAAGCTCGACTTCGGTTTGTGGAACTTCATAAAAGTGCGCAATGTTGTCCAATCCAAAGGCATGCGAACTGAGGATGTAGGAATGGATTGGTACTTCTGCTTGCAAAATGCCACAAGTGCCAATGCGTATGAGCGTAAGTTGTCTAAATGTTGGTAGATTCTCCCGTTGAATTAAATCAATGTTTGCCAAGGCATCCAACTCATTGACCGTAATGTCAATGTTGTCGGTTCCAATGCCTGTAGAAATGGCCGAGATTCGTTTTCCCTTGTACATGCCGGTATGGCAAACAAATTCACGGTGTCTCGAGCGGTGTTCAACAGAGTCAAATAAATCTGAAACCATAGCCACGCGATCTTGATCGCCAACAAGGATTACAGTATCCGCAAGTGTATCTGGTGAAATGCCCAAATGGTAGACCTTTCCTTTAGCGTCGAGAACAAGTTCAGTAGCAGGATATTTCATAAGAAGTAAAGTCCGCTATTAATTCTGCTTAAGGCTACCAAATACTTTTGCCAAAATATCGGTGACGCGTGCCATTGGATCTTTACGGATTTTGTTTTCTTCAATGGCAACCATGTAGAATAATCCTTCAATCGCCTTTTCTGTCACG
>JBILBT010000352.1:0-2869 GCA_044353545.1 Crocinitomicaceae bacterium
AACTAGATTGACCTGATGAAAGGTGTTTTTAACTTGTTCAGCTGCATTGAAGGATTGAATGATTCGAATTCCTCCCAGTCCTTCATCGATGGTCGAATAAAGCAAACCCATTTGTTCCTGTCCTTTTTTCGCTGTCCGTTTCAAACTTTTCCCAATGCGCGAAATGACGAAGGCAGAAACGGGAAGTAAAATCAGGGAAGCGAGCGTAAGTTCTGGACTCAGCCAGATCAATGTGCTCACATTAATGAGAATGGCGATGGGTTCACGGAAAATCAATTCCAACATGCTGATGACCGCAATTTCAATTTCACCAACATCGCTGTTCATGCGCGACATCAAATCTCCTTTGCGTTCATTGGTATAAAAAGAAATAGGAAGCTTCAGGGCTTTGGAAAAAATAGAATCCCGCAGGTCGCGAACAACTGCCATACGCAATTCTGACTGATGCCAAATGGCGCCGTAGCGAAATACGTTTTTCAGGAAAAATGCAATGAATACCGTGACACACACAAAGAACAAGGCATCCTTCGGGTCATGGACAACAAGTTGCTGCATGAAATACTGGTACTCTTGAGAAATGTGTTGGGGGAGTGAGGTAATGGCGCCGTTCCATGAAGGGTTTTCCATCGCTTTGACCAAGTTTTCAGGACGAAAAATGAGCTGTAGAACAGGAATGAACAGCACAATAGAAAGTAAGTTGAAGATGACAAAGAGCAGGTTACACAAAATCACCAAGAGGGCTCGGCCCTTATATGCAAATGTGTACCTGTAAATGTCAATTATTCCTTTCATTGCGCTGTCAAAGATACAGTTTGTTGACTATTGTTCATTTTAAAGGGCGAACTATTGTTACTTTTGCACCATGGGTTCAATCAGACAGAACAGAATTGAAGGTGTCATTCAGCAAGAAATGGGCACTTATTTTCAACGAAATGCGCGTGAAGTATGTCTTGGCGCAATGGTGACTGTGACCACCGTTCGGGTAACATCTGACCTCTCATTGGCACGTTGTTATTTAAGTATTTTTGCTGGTCCAGATAAAAAAGAGGTGTTGAATAACATCGTTGTAAATACCTCCAAGATTCGCGGGGAAGTGGGCAAACGATTGAAAAACATGCGGAAAATACCTGATTTGGTTTTTCACATCGATGATTCCTTGGACTATGCCATGCAAATTGAGTCTTTATTAAAAAAGAAATAAGCCCATCAAGGTTCCATTTTACATAGCGCGTCGTTACTTAAAGTTCGATCGTAAAAAAAACGTCGTCGGATTCATTACGCGAATTTCTGTCATCGGAATCACCATTATTACTGCAGCACTTGTTGTTCTTTTATCAGCGTTCAATGGCATTGAGTCATTGATAGAGCGCATGTACTCTGATTTTGATGCGGACTTGACCATTCGTTATACGGGCGGAAAAACGTTTCCTGAAGATGCGATTGATCTGTCTAAATTACTTCAAATCGATGGGGTAAAGACCTATTCAAGGGCCGTGGAAGAAACCGTTGTGTTGAAGCATGAAAAAAAATGGGTGAATGCGCAATTGATTGCTGTGGATCACGATTTTTTAAGGATGAGCAGAATGAAGCATCACATGGTAGATGGCGTTCCTGAAATTGTAAATCATGGTCAGCCCATGATGTTGGTTGGGGCTACGCTGTTGGATAAATTAGGGGGTTTTATTCCTGAACGGTCATTTGAGCAGCTGATTGTATTTGCGCCAAAACGCGAAGCAAAGATGAAGTTGGGATCGAATCCCTTTCGCCAAAAGATCATGAATGTGTCCGGCCGAATGAATTTCAATGGGAACAGAGAAGTGAATGGCGAGAAAGTAGTTGTTCCTTTGGAAGTTGGTCGAGAATTGTTGAATTACGAGAACGACCTTACTGCACTATATATTCAGGTCGATGATGGAGTAAATCCAATGGATTTGAAAGAAGAAATTCGCAAAGTCACCGGGCCATCTTTTGAGGCGAAAACAAATATGGAGAAAAATGAATTGATCTTCAAGACTAGCAAATCAGAAAAATTAATCGTGTTGGTCATTTTGGTTTTTATTTTCATTTTGGCAGCTTTCAATCTTATTGCCTCGATAACTATGCTTTTTGTGGAGAAAAGAGACAATTTATCCACCATGATTTCCTTTGGTGCTGAGCGATCTTTTGTGTTCCGCATTTTCTTAATCGAAGGGCTGCTCATCTGTGCGCGAGGCATCTTTTATGGCTTGTTGATTGGATATCTCGTGTGTTTTGTTCAGATCAAATGGAGTATATTAATGATGCCCGGAGCTGCTGGACTGCCATTCCCTGTTCGCTTGTCCGTCATGGATGCAAGTGTGATCATTGGATTGGTCACGGGTTTAAGCTTGCTCTTTTCCTACTTGCCAGTGCGTTTTCTAATGCGTCGCAATTTTGAGCACATCACGTTTTAAAATTTTCTTGCTGAAACGTTACTTTTTAGAATTGAATTTTATCTACTTGCTGTGTTAAAAAATCATTTGGTTTTTTATTTGCACTCCGAATAATTGGTATATCTTTGCACCCAAATTGACGAGGGAATTGTCCCCGTCGAGCAGGATAAAAAATCGTTAAAAGACACTCAAATGTCAGCAATTAAAGGTAGAATTTCCCAGGTTATTGGTCCAGTTGTGGATGTAAGTTTTGAAAAAGGAATGGCTTTGCCAAACATTTACGATGCCTTAGAGGTGAGTAAATCAGACGGTACGAGAGTTGTCCTTGAGGTGCAATCGCACATTGGTGAAAATGCAGTACGTACAGTCTCGATGGACTCGACGGACGGATTTAGCCGTGGGTTGGAGGTGACTTCAACAGGTTCGGCGATCAAGATGCCCATAGGTGATCAGATTCG
>JBILBT010000353.1:0-2867 GCA_044353545.1 Crocinitomicaceae bacterium
AATAACCTCACATTTGCCCTCTGAAAACTTCACTGTTAGCCCGTAAACGGAAGACACTCCAAAGTCTTTCATGCCTTTTTCATCCCCGAAATAAACACTGTTGAGCGGTTTAAAAAACTCTCCTTTAGGTGCCTTTGTTTGTTCTTTGCGAAAATAAACTGCAGCCAAGGTTACGGTTCCTCTATGTCCGATGAATGCGACATTTTCCCCATTCAAAACCAAGCTGCTCATCACTTTAATCATACGGTTGCCATAAGAGCAATCATCTTCAGAGAAAGGGATTTGCTGCGGAAGAAAAAGGGATGAATAATCACTATCTAAATCCGGGTATTTAGAAAACAATCGTTTGGGTAACAACTCTTCGTCAAATAAGGAGTAATAGGATTTACCTTTAAAGTTAAAGTGATTCGGCACCAATTTCACAAAAGTTCCATTGATGAATTTAGGCGTAACGACACCTGTAAAATCAGATAGAACAGGCGCTTCTGCTAGGCCATATTCCACCCGAACAGGCACATCAAATTTTTGCTTCAAAATCAAAGCACTCTCTATACTTCTCGTCATAGGAGAGCAGTAGATGGCATCGAGTTGATCAATCTTACATGCAGCATTCTTAATTTGAACTGACCCTTGTTCAGACAAAGGAGCATCGAAAGGATTTTCAGCACTTCTACTATGTACATCCCAATGCTGCGGATTCGTATCTGCGATACTTGACCCGCTATGTATTAAATAGATTGTATTTTCCATTGTTTTTATTTTTAAAGGTCATCGGGATTAATAATTTCTGTACCATTGGGATCATTGAAATTATGCTTCACCAATAAGCCTGTATGCTTTCTGCCTCCGGCATTGGCTCCTTGGGAAAGCTTAAAATGGGTGGGATTACCTGTGAAATATTGAGCGCCAAAAGTAACTAGCCCGCTATGACCTACCAATACTACTCTTTGATTCAGGCTACTAAAATAGTTGATCATTTTCACCATACGGTTACCATAAGAAACCAAATCTTCCATAAAAGGATGGTCCTGAGGACGCACATAACTTTGATAGGTGCTGTCTAACTGAGGCCACAATTCAAAGAAAGATTCAGGGTAAAGTTTATGATCTATGTTACTGATTAAACGTTTCCCATGATTATCGTCATATCGAGATTGTAATTTCACAAACTGTCCATCAATGATTTCAGGAAGGCTGTGACCGTCATCTACCACTCTGCCAGGCTCTGTTATTCCATATTCAAGGCGAATAGGCACATCCAAAAACGATTGCAGTTGGAGGGCAGTTTGAACACAACGTGTCATTGGAGATGTGTATATGAAATCCACTTCAGGTATATGTCCCTTGTGTTTTAATATCTCAGTAAATCCCAATTCTGACAAAGGGGTATCGTGGCTATTTTCTTTATAACGTGGAGAATTTTGCCATTCCTCATAATTATTGGTGTCTAAGCGATCACCGTGTCGGACTAAACAAATGATGGACATTTTATTTAATAATTTTGATTTGGTTAATTTTTCGAATCATAAAATCCCCATCACCTGTTTTCAAGTTAACCGGAGAATGATTTACGACATCCAGTTTAGCATCGAGAATTTCAATACCATAATTTTTCAGCACTCTAATCAATCGTTTGCTGTGGTTGATTTCCTTTGATGTAATGGTTACTTCTTCTGTTTCTCTGAATTTATACATAAACAGCCAGGCCTTATTTAAAGCCGAAACTATATTGGATTCTGAAAATTCCGAAAATTCAGGTGGCAAATTCGATGATTCAACCTTTTTTCTGCCGACGCCCGATAATTTTTCGTGTTCACCAGTATCAGACCAATGAGCAAAAGCCTCACGACCTAGCATTAAATTGTTTTGCTCTTTTTGGGAATTCACATACACATATTGACTATCCATAGATAAGGGATATATAGGATAATTACCCTCACTGAAAATCCATTCGTTGGTATCAGTATTTCCACCACAATATCTTCTTAAATCATTTGTTAAGTAACCATCCTCATAATTCGTAGGTTTTATTCCTCCCATTTCTAAAACGTAAGAAGGATAAATGGCAGTAAACATACCATAAGTCATTTGCAGGTTGTAGTCTTTTTCCTCATTCACGGAATAGGCATCCAAATCTCTTCTTATATCAAAAATCAATTTTAGAACAGGGTGTTTGAAATTAGGTTCCTTTTGATCGTAATCAAATTCAGGAGATGCCGCTAAAATTCGATCTTGTTTCAATGAATTCAAAGCAGATTTAAACACTCCTTTAGTTAAACCATAAACATCCGCATCCATTAAAAAGAAACAAACTTCTTTACATTTTTCTTGATAGACAGAGTAAGCTAAATCATTAAGAACCTTTTTAGCTGGTGCAGTATCAAAATAATCAGGCACTTGACCATTAATAACCAAAACATTTGCTCCAAGGGTTTCAAGATTTTCCATTGACTGCCTCACCTCCGTTTTTATCGCATCCTTGTCTTTGAAATTATGGAATATGATAAAAGCCATTTCTTTTTCAAAATCAACTCCATACGCATTTTGGCAGGCTGCATAAACCTTTTCCAATTCAGTCTCATTCATTGCTGCAATGAGGATAGCAGACTTCTTAGAACGAATATTCTTTAGTTTCGATTCATCTATGACTTGCAATAATTGTTGCAGCCAAACCAAATATTTGGGATTATGCTTTTGCCAATAATTAGCTAAAACATTTTCAAATAAAGGGGGCACTTCTGATAGATACTTATCAACCGCTGTGCTAATTTCATTTTCATCAGTTGTGCCTTTGTGTTTTAGGAAATTAATAAAAGCATCCTTTTTATCTCGTTTAAAAAAATGTTGTGGCTTAAATAATTCCAAAA
>JBILBT010000354.1:0-2865 GCA_044353545.1 Crocinitomicaceae bacterium
ACGTGGCAACTGCTTGATCTTACTGAGGCAACTTGGATTATAATAGTGCAAAAACTGCGTGAGTTCAATTTTAAAATAGAACTGATCAGCGATTTAAAGGATAATTTTTTAAATCAACCAATGGCTGAAGCAAGCACTAATAATAATAAGAAAGATGATATCAAAGAAGTAATTAGGTTAATGAACAAGGAGAATGTGGAGCACATACTAAATTCAAACGCATTCGATGAATTTCTTAAGAACTTAGAAATGAGCATTCTTGAAACGATATTAATGGATATCATTCACCTTAGAAATCATTATCGAATTGTATTCAATTTAAATGGAGGATATCTTCTCGTGAAAGACGATTTCCTCGATCATCCGTTGCAAGACCAAATAAATGAGTACATGATGAAAAGCCATTTTTCTCTCAGTGTGAATGAAATTGTCTCAGAATTGTTGGGGAAAATGGATTTAAATCTTGCAGTTAATTCTTACAAAATGATTTCCCAAGACGAACTGCAGGTTTTATCTATTTTAAGAACTGAAAATGTTGAATCAGTTGAAATTCTTATGGATCCAAAATCGAAAAACATTGAATATATAAATTACACGGATACGATCAAGATTGACGCCTTTCAGCGATTAAATGAACTGATAATGCGAAATGGGTACCAAGAAATAACGATTACGACTCAAAAAGGTCGAATTGCTCGTTGTGAAAACAAAATAAAAATAAAAAAATAAGATACCGTAAAAAACGGATCAATTTAGAAACCGCTGACATTACCTTAAAAATAGGAATATAAGCACATCCAACGTTACGGATGAAACATTTTAAAACAGAAACAAAATTAAAAATTGAGCAAAAAAAATTAGCAAGTAGTACAACACACCAAGATCAACATGTCAACGATGCCATTTCAGTGATTGGTGACAACCTTTTATTTGACAAAGTCAAACTAACGGATATTGTCAAAGCGTTGAATGTGAAAACACTAAAAGCTGCGAAAAGTTGGTGCAAACGAAAAGGACTTGTAATCATAAAATTTGGCAGGGATCAGTATGTGAATCTGATTGACTTACAGCTTCAACTAGACAAACCCTTCTTAGACAATCTAAGAGTTAAATACCCAAAAAATTGGGCCGAAATGTATCATCATTACAAAACACTTAATTGGGGAAAGATTGCAGGTCAAATAATTAACCCTATCGTGAAGACCAAATTTACTGTTCAAGGGTTCGCTGCAAATGATTTTATGACTAAAATGAAAAGACATGGATAACAACCAGCTACTGAAAAAAACGAAGGTAAAAGGGATTTTTATCTTTTGTACGAAATGTAAAAAAAGAATAACAAATAACTGCGGCGAGTCGGGAAAAAGAGTCAGTTCATGCAAAAACATTGATAAACACAAGTATAAGCTGCGTGTTTGCATACCTGGTAATGATTCAGCTGTTAAAACCAAGCTATTTGAGACAAGAGATCCAAATCAGGTTGTTTTGGACGCTTATGCCTATAGAGCGGAACTTGAAAGTTGCAACTACATGCCAAGAATTATCGAAACCAAATCTACTACTCCAACAACCTTATTGGAAGCTATGGCATTTTACATAGCATACTTGAACAATGACACTCCACATCAGCAAGAGCATAAACTGCGCACAATTGGCCATATTAAAATGGTAGAGCGTTACTTTATCTATTTTAGTGAATACCTTAAATCAATGAATATAGACGCTTCATTGCTTCCTTTTGAAAGGCTAGACAGAACAATAGTGGGAAAGTTGAGGTCATTTATACTGGAAAAAAAAGATTTTTCACCAAGAACATATAACAAGTACATCCAAACGCTACGAATTTTCACAAATCGTATCATTGAAGAGTTCGATATTTTGATGAAAAATCCGTTCAACGGATTTAAACCAATGCAGGTTGCTAAAAACATAACTACGATATCGAAAGATGAATTTGATAATTTACTTGAGCTACTTACTCCTGAGAATGGGATTCATACGTATATAGAAAGGAAATCGCAGAAAACGCGTACAAAACAATTGTTCAGACCTTGGTTAAAAGATGCTTTCCTACTTGCGCTATTGACAGGAAGACGTCGAGAAGCAATCGTTCAAATGAAGTTTAATGGGATTCTTGAAAATTCTGAAGGCGAGCCAATGACCATTAAAGTTGAGGATTTCAAAGTAAACAAAAGCAAGAATTTAACAAAAAAGGAAGAGGTCAAATATATCTACATTCCTGTTATTGTCCCTCTCAAGAAGTTACTCATTGATTTGGGATACAAAGAAAACAAAGGTAAAGACATGTTTATCCTTGCACCTAATGAAACGATGCTACGCGATTCAATAAAAGATTTAATCAGCAAGGCTTTTACACATTATTTCAATCAACTCGGAACTGGAAAAAAAGTTGAATTGTATGACTTGAGAAAAACCTACATCTCTCATTTGTATGCAACATATGGAGAGAAAGCAAGAATCATCACCGGGCACTCGGGAATGGATGTGATGCGGAACCATTACATTGACCAAGAAGTCGTTTCTCAAGTTGCCTCAGATTTTGAATTTTTCGACTTATAAAACGCACTAAAAACACTGAAAAATAATCGTGAAAAATGACTAGAAAAAATGAAACAATTTTGCAAAAACTGGACTCCAAACTGGACTCCAACCCAAAAAAGTTCAAAAATGAAAATTACAGAAAAACAAAAACCCCAGTAAATACTGGGGTTTTAAGAGTAGCGAGAGAGAGATTTGAACTCTCGGCCTCAGGGTTATGAATCCTGCGCTCTAACCAACTGAGCTACCTCGCCATATTCTCGGTTATGAGGGTGCAAATATAATTGATTTTTTCCGAAGGATAAG
>JBILBT010000355.1:0-2846 GCA_044353545.1 Crocinitomicaceae bacterium
CGGTGGTAAAAAAGAACTGGACACCAAATTGTGGTACATGCTGATGTTCCAGCTGTGGTACTCTGAATGGATGGAATCCTAATTTGAGTTGATTTGAGAAAAATCCTCTACATCTCCTACGACGGAATGACCGACCCGCTCGGTCAATCGCAAGTCCTACCTTACCTTGTTGGACTAACCAAGAAAGGATGTCAGTTTCATTTGATCAGTTTTGAAAAACAGGAGCGTTTTGAAAAATTTGAATCAACCATTCGACAAATTTGCAGCGATGCCGGTATAGAATGGCATCCGCTTTCCTACACAAAAAAGCCTCCCCTCCTATCGACGATTTATGATGTGCAACGCATGAAGAAGTTGGCGCATTCTCTCCACAAAACACATCAATTCGATATCATCCATTGCCGCAGTTATATCTCTGCTTTGGTCGGAATGGGCATGAAACACCGCTTCGGGACAAAATTCTTGTTTGACATGCGTGGTTTTTGGGCCGACGAACGTGTAGAGGGAGGCATCTGGAAATTGTCAAATCCACTTTTCAAAACCGTTTATTCCTATTTCAAAAAGAAAGAAAGACGCTTTTTCAACGAGTCAGATGCCATTGTTTCCTTGACCCACAAAGGAAAAGAAGTCATCGAGAAGGAGTTTGCCATTTCAGGAAGTAAGATCTATGTGATTCCATGCTGTGCTGATTTGAATTTATTTGATCAAAACAAGGTCTCTGAACGTGAATTGGTAGACCTCAGAACCCAACTTGTCATCGAAGAAAACACCAAGATATTGGGGTACGTCGGATCAATTGGCACCTGGTACATGTTGCCAGAAATGCTTGACTTTTTCAAAGCACTCCGAAGCAAAGACGAATCTTGGCGGTTCTTAATTGTCAGTGGCGAAGCACCCGAAACGATTTACACCAAAACAGATGAAAAGCAGATTGATCATGAGTCGCTCATCATCACGTCGTGCCTTCACAAAGAAGTGCCGAAGTACATTCGTTTGTTTGATTTGTCCGTGTTTTTCATTCGCCCTTCTTTCTCAAAACAGGCCTCTTCTCCAACAAAGCAAGGTGAATTGATGGCCATGGGGATTCCGATTGTGTGCAATGCGGGTGTTGGAGATACAGACCTTGTGATTGAAAAGTACGAGGCAGGCACCGTATTGACTGAAACAAATTCTGCGGCATATGAAGCTTTTTCTTTTCCAATAGGTAGCTTCAACAAAGAAAGATCAGTCATTGGAGCTCAAGAATTCTATGGATTAGAAAATGGGGTAAACACATATTTCAGCATCTACACGCAGTTAAAACCTGAAAATTCGTGAAGTACGAACCCTTCTAATAATCACTACCTTTGAGCGATGCCTGGAACGATTTTTTTTCTTGTACCCTATCCCTACGGTGAAGCGCCATCCCAACGGTTCCGTTTTGAGCAGTACATTGATGAATTAAAATCGAAGGGATTTGATGTTGAAGTTCACCCATTTTACGACTACAAAACCTGGCGAACGCTTTATACTCAGGGCAATGCACCAAAAAAAGCAGTTGGAATAGTGAAAAGTTTCGGGCGACGCTTCATTCTCCTTTTCAAACTGCGCAAAGCCAAGCACATTTTCATTCACCGTGAAATGGCCCACATTGGACCGCCAATACTTGAATGGCTCGTGGCTAAAGTGCTTCGCAGAAAATACATCTATGATTTTGACGACGCCATTTGGCTACCCAACTACAGTGAAACGAACGCCAAATTCCATCGATTAAAGGCTTACTGGAAAGTGAAATACTGCATCAAATGGGCAGGAAAAGTGACTGCAGGAAACGAATACCTCGCCAGTTATGCACGGCAATTCAATCCAAATGTTCAGATTATCCCAACCACCATCGATACCGAGAATCACCACAATGTACGCACTGATCATCAACGTGAAAAAGCCATAATTGGTTGGACGGGGACTCATACCACAAGTCAGTATTTAGACGACATCATCCCTGTCTTGAAGAAGCTTGAAGAAAAACACGATTTCATTTTCCGTGTCATTTCCAATGAAGATCCGAAGTTCGATTTGAAGTCTTTTGAATTTGTGAAGTGGGCCAAAGAAACAGAAATCGGAGATTTGCAGCAGTTCACCATAGGGATTATGCCCTTGCGCCACGACATTTGGTCGGAAGGAAAATGCGGATTCAAAGGGCTGCAGTACATGTCCTTGGGAATTGTAGCGCTTATGTCCCCTGTGGGTGTGAACACCTCCATTGTGCACGACGGGATCAATGGATATTTGGCCGAAACGCCAGAGGAATGGGAGTCCGGTTTAATGAGGCTATTGGAGGATGCGGAATTGAGAAAACAGATCGGTGAGGCCGGTCGTTTAACCGTTGAAGAACGCTATTCGGTGAATGCCTATCGGGAACACTACCTTTCGCTTTTTCATTAAAAAAGCTAGAAAAGCAGCTAGACAATCACAAGTTACGAGTCGATAAGTTATACACAAAAAAATAATTTTAAAAAATTGATTGTCATTGTATTAACTCCTTTTTCAACAGAAATAAAAGTAAGTTTAACATGAACTTAAAAATTAAGTTCTGTTTGGATATATATCTTTGGCCAAACTAAACTTTGTTGATGTCAGCATTCTTGATGTTGATTTCAATGAAATGGTCTAGTGACATCGGTGACAGTGCGGGAATGTTCTCTTACGGAATGGGATTGATTTTGTTCCTTGTTGGATCTGGACTTGGATTGGTTTCTTCTATCCTTGGATTCATGAAAAAATAATCAAATTGGTACTGCAATTTGAAGGCTTCCCTCGGGAGGCCTTTTTTTGTCTTTAGAAATCGGTATTATCTTTCGAAAGAG
>JBILBT010000111.1:0-9079 GCA_044353545.1 Crocinitomicaceae bacterium
AATGAGGCAATTCCTAAAATTCAGAATACATTTTATGCTTCTTGGACATCAATCTGACTCTCATTCTTTTTCACCTAATTTTGATTAAATTTAATAGATAACAAACATAGGAGACATTAAGATGTTAAGACATCAAGACTTGGAATGAGATGCAAGAGCAGACTCGAAGACAAAAGAGACAAGAAACAAAAGACTTCAAGATATTAAGATGTTAAGACATCAAGACTTGAACTGAGATGCATGAGCAGACTCGAAGACAAAAGAGACAAGAGACAATGGACTATAGTATACTAAAGTTTACACTATTATCAATGGTTTAACTTTTATAAAACCTACTTCTGAGCGAAGCGGTATAAGATGTAAGCGATGCCTCCAAACAAGATATTCGGCACCCAAACGGCCAATTCCGCAGGAAACCCTAGTTTCATGGCAGCAACCGTAGTTACTTTCATAGCGAAGATATAAATGAAAATAATGCCCAATCCAAGTGCTATGCTAATACCGACACCTCCTCGTTTTTTTCGGGATGAAACTGACACGCCAATGATGGTCAACACATAGGAAGCAAATGGGTATGAGGTTCTTTGATTGAGCTCTATTTCATACATTGGAACATTGCCAGAACCTTTCTCCTTTTCCCTTTTGATGAATCCATTCAGCTCTGAATAGGTCATGGCTTCGGCAATGTTATCGCGTTGGGCCATTTCTTCAATTCTAAACTTAAAGACAGTATCTTTTTTCTGTCCTTCGTGCACCAGATCATTCGGATAGCCAACTCTTCGTTCAAAATAATCCGTCAAGACCCATGTATCGGTACCTTGCTTATTTTGTGCGGAACGCGCCTTGATAAAATACTTGAGCTTTTTGTCATCACCCCATTGTTCCAGCACAAAGTCATTGACCACATTTTGTTCGGACGAAAAACTCGAGAAATAAACCACTTGATTTCCAGGGTATTCTGCATGGTAATCTTCCACATACATGGCATCTCGGTAATATTTTTCCTCAAATGCCAAGCGCACTTTATTGGCTTTAGGCAAGATGAAATGATTCATAAACAAGGAAATGACCATCAGTATTGTCGCAGAAATCATGTAAGGTCTTAAAAACCGATGAAATGGCCTTCCACTGTTGAGGATCGGTATAATTTCAGAGTCTTGTGCCATTTTTGCTGTGAACCAGATCACTGAAACGAAAATGATCATTGATGAAAACATGTTCCCATAGAAGAGAATGAAGTTGAGGTAATACTCGAAAATGATTCCAGATAGTGGTGCTTGATTGTCGATAAATTCACTCAAGCGTTCCGCCAAATCAAAAACCATCGCTAGAAGCATGATGATCCCCAACATGAAGAAGAAGGTCGTGAGGAACTTCCGAATGATATATTTATCGAGGATAGACAGCACCTTATAATCGTTGTCCTAGTTTTGGCGTAATCGCATTTTTCCATTCCACAAACGATCCATCTAAGATTCTCTTGCGTGCTTCTTTCATCAAATCAAGGTAGAATGCCAAGTTGTGAATTGTCGCAATTTGAATTCCCAGGTTTTCACCTGTTTTTATTAAATGACGCAAATAGGCCTTCGTATACACTTGATCCACAAATGCTTTTCCAGAAGCGTCAATTGGAGAAAAATCCATTTCCCATTTCTTATTTTTAATATTGATTGTTCCTTCCCATGTAAACAGCATCCCGTGTCGTGCATTTCGCGACGGCATCACGCAATCGAACATATCAATTCCCAAGGCGATGCATTCCAATAAATTCACGGGCGTACCTACCCCCATTAAATACCTTGGTTTTTCCGTAGGTAATATCTGGCAGACATGATCCGTCATTTCATACAACTCTTCATCCGGTTCACCAACTGAAAGTCCTCCGATGGCATTCCCTACGGCATCAAAGGATGCAATAGTCTCCGCTGATTCGGTCCTTAAATCCTTGTATACACTTCCTTGTATAATTGGAAAAAGTGCTTGATTGTAGCCGTATTTTGGTTCTGTTTGTTCCATTCGATCCATACAGCGCTTCAACCAGCGATGTGTCATGTGCATCGAGCGTTTTGCATACTGATAATCGCAGGGATAAGGTGTACATTCATCAAAAGCCATGATGATATCCGCACCTATAGAACGTTGAATGTCTATTGCTCGTTCGGGGGTGAAAAAATGATAACTCCCATCGATATGCGACTGAAATTTCACCCCCTCTTCATTGATTTTTCTTGAACCGGACAATGAATACACCTGGTATCCACCACTGTCAGTAAGCATAGGTCTTTCCCAACCTATAAATTGATGGAGACCGCCAGCTGCTTCGAGCACGTCGATACCCGGCCTCAAAAACAAATGATAGGTGTTTCCAAGTATAATTTGTGCGTTTATGTCATCGCGTAATTCCTGTTGATGCACGCCCTTTACCGAACCAACTGTTCCTACAGGCATGAAAATAGGTGTTTCAATTGTGCCGTGATCGGTGTGCAACAATCCTACCCTCGCGCGGGATTTCGTATCGGTATGAAGAAGGTCAAAGTGCATAAAATGTTGAAAACTAAACGACGCAAAGATAAAGCTATTTCATTAGTCCCCCCATCTTTGCAACGAAGCTTTACGACGACATGCATTTTATACCATCTTTCGAGCCATCTGCATTTTTTTATGTCTTCCTAACGTTTGGGATCACTGCGCTTGTACACCTCATTTATGTGCTTGTTATTCAGGGCAGATTCGCGTTTCACACGCAAAAAAAATCAGTGAATCAGGACATAACTCTCCCTCCTATTTCGCTGATTATTGCCGCACGAAACGAGTCGGACAATCTGTATGAAAACCTTCCTTTTATTTTAGATCAAGACTACCCCTTGTTTGAAGTCATTGTCATTAACAATCAATCTGTAGATGATTCGAGTCAACTGCTGCGTTCATTTCAGCACGAATATCCAAACCTCCATGTGATCGAAGTTGAGCGCAACCCTCACCTTAGACCGGGAAAGAAACTCTCCATAACCATAGGTATTAAAGGGGCGAAGTATGATCATTTCATATTGACAGATGCGGATTGTCGTCCAGCTTCGCGGTCATGGCTACAGTTGATGGCAACATCGTTCACCGAAGAAAAGGAATTGATTATCGGCTATGGGCCCTACACAAAGTCTGAGGGATTTTTAAACAGGCTTATTCGCTTCGATACCGCATCTATAGGCATCAGCTATTTTTCGATGGCCCTTTCCGGATTGACGTATATGGGGGTTGGCAGAAACATTGGCTATACCAGAAACCTGTTTGAATCGGTCAATGGATTTCGATCACACTATGAGTTGGCATCTGGGGACGATGACCTTTTTGTTCAGGAAGCCGCGACAAAGAGGAATGTAAGAATCAATGTCGATAAAAATACCTTCTGTTATTCTGCACCTTGTGCTGACTGGAATTCATGGATTAGACAGAAAACGAGACACTACACGACCACTGATCGTTATGAGGTTATTAAAAAATGGATGTTAGGAATATATCCATTGACCATGTTGATCTTGCTTATTTCCTTTGTTATTTTGATGCTGAGTAATGATTTCCGATGCTTAAGTGCCTCGGTATTCATTTTCGTGACAGGTATTAAATGGTGGATACAAGGCCGTTGTTTCAATAAATTGAACGAGGGCAGCTTAATAAAGTACCTGCCATTATGGGATATTTTGTATACGATTTTGATGCCGATCATTTATTATTCATCTGAAAAAAAGGCAGCAAACAAATGGTAGAAGGCGAACACTTATCCGACAAAGCACGACATGATCTCATTCTTGTAGAAGCGGCGAAGACCGGCAATCAAGCGGCATATGCTGAATTGATGGACCGGTATAGAGAATCGATTTATTACATGATGCTGAAAATGGTGAAAAACCAGGACGATGCAGACGATTTAACGATTGAGGCCTTTGGGAAAGCATTTAACCGTTTGGAACAATACTCTCCAAGTTATGCCTTCAGCACATGGCTTTTTAAAATCGCTTCCAACAATTGCATTGACTTTATTCGCAAGAAACGCATCAGATTCACCTCCATGGACACCGGATTCACCTCAAGTGATGGTGAAGTAGTCTATATTGAAGCAAAAGCTTCGGTTATGAATCCAGAGGAAACGATCATTCATGGGCAAAAAGTATCGCACATGCGCGTCCTTGTGAGCAAATTAAAGCCTCGTTATAGAGAGCTTGTTGAAAAGCGCTATTTCGAAGAATTGAGTTATGAGGAGATTGCGGATGAATTGAATCTTCCTTTAGGAACAGTTAAAGCACAGTTGTTCCGCGCGCGCGACTTCTTGGCAGGTATGATGGAAAAAACCAAAGACACAATTTAACCTACGCATTCGACCACCTCAATTTCATCGACAAAACCATGCTTTTTCATCATGAAGCAAATTGAACATTATTTCCCAAATCTTACTGAGATTCAAAAGAATCAATTTGACCAATTGGGAAATCTTTACCAGCATTGGAACGAACAAATCAATGTAATTTCCCGCAAAGACACTGAGAATTTTTATGAACGGCATGTCTTGCATTCACTTGGCATTGCCAAGGTAATCGAATTTTCAGAAGGATCTAAAATTCTTGACATCGGCACTGGCGGCGGGTTTCCAGGTATTCCTCTAGCCATCCTCTTTCCTGATTGCCAGTTCACCTTAGTTGATTCCATTGGAAAGAAGATTCGGGTTGTCAACGAAGTGAAAAATGAGTTGGGACTAATGAATGTCGTCGCGATCCATGAACGAGCTGAAAACATTGAAGGCAATTTCGATTTTATTGTCAGCCGGGCAGTAACAGCAATGCCTGATTTCATCCGATGGACAAAGGGGAAAATCTCAAAGAACAAGCGAAACACATTGAAAAATGGGATTTTGTATCTGAAAGGTGGTGACTTAAGGGAAGAACTTTCAACCGTTCAACAAAAATTGAAAATCTTTAATTTGAGTGAAATGTTCTCAGAGGAATTTTTCGAGACAAAAAAGGTCGTTCACGTCAGTCTTTAACTGACAAGGGAATTTAAGAAAGTTTATACTTTTTAAAGAACACATCCCAGTCCCAGATAAAATTCGCCATGACCTCATCCAGTCGCTTTAAAAACAATGGGTTTGGCGCTTGCATGCGTTTGAAGTAATCATCTTGAAACTCATTCAACCCATATTTATGAAACATTGCTTTGGACATGCCATAAACCATGTTTTTTGACGGGTGATTTACACGGGTAATGAAGGACTGGTAATCGCGAACAAGCTTTTCAAAATCAGCTTCTTTCATGTCATAAATGCGTGCTAATTTTTCAAAAATCAACTTTTCAACACGACCTGCTTGTTCCGCTTCAAAGGTGCTTTCTAAAAAAGATAAATTACCAACGATCACGATTAATCCAAACTCACCGCTCTCTGTACTCGACATTTCAGGAGATTTCATGAAAGCAGCATCTTCATTAATGAGAGATGCTACCTCTTTAAATCCATTATCCACCGAATCAAAAATCGCGTTGATGAACACGTTTGCAACTTGGTTGTCCGAAAGTCTGCGCTTAATCAATGTTCCCAGCATAATGTCCTGTGTTGATAATACTTACTACTTACAAATTTAACGATGTAGTGAAGGGGTTGGTGGCTGTGTACCTTAAGGTTTTCAACCAAGTTTTCAACACTTCTCAACAGATATCATCACTTTTCGTACAAGATTCAGTGAAAAAGGAAAGAAAAGTCATTTATTACATTTGTCAAAAAGCCCTTCTTGTCTATCCATTTTGCCCGAAATTTAGCAAGGTATGAAACCAGGATTAAGCGCACAAGAAGCACAGCGACGATTTATTAATAGTGGCCCTAACGAAATACCAGTTGCCAAATCAAGCGGTATGTTTCGCATCTTAAAGGAGGTGCTTCGCGAGCCGATGTTCATTCTCCTGTTGTCATCCGCCACCTTGTACATGATTCTTGGAGACTTCAGTGAAGGAGCGATTCTTCTATCCACCATTAGCATCATCATTGTAATCACATTTATGCAGCATAGAAAAACGGAGAAAGCACTTGAGGCCCTTCGTAATCTCGCAGCACCTCAAGCACTTGTGGAGCGAGACGGTATTTTTATCCGTATACCAAGTCGTGAAATTGTAGTCGGCGACCTCGTTTCATTGAACGAGGGAGACCGAATACCTTCGGATGGTACATTGATTGAAGTCAATTCATTGGAAGTGGATGAATCCGTGCTTACCGGTGAGGCGCTTGCCCTTCAAAAAAAAATTGGGGATTCCATTTATGGAGGAACGCTTGTTACACGAGGCAGAGCTATTTTCGAAATTGAATCAACCGGCCTACAAACAGAATTTGGAAAAATCGGCAGTTCATTGAATGCCATTCAATCACAACCAACAAAACTTCAAAGTGAATTGGGACGTTTCATTAAATGGCTAAGTATTATTGGCGCAGGAATATGCGTTGGTGTCGTTCTGCTCTTTTATTTTACGCAAGGACATTTTATACAAGCTCTTTTAAATGGACTATCAGCGGCAATGGCCATCCTTCCAGAGGAATTTCCAGTAATTATGACCGTATTTTTGGCTTTAGGCGCTTGGCGTTTGAGCAAAACGAATGTGCTGACTCGAAAATCATCAGCCATTGAAACACTTGGTTCCGCAACCGTGCTCTGCAGTGACAAAACAGGCACCATTACATGCAATAAGATGGTTGTTGCAGCAATAGTTCCAAGTACCATAGATGGCGAAAACAGGCTTATGGTCTTCGCGAAATTGGCCTGCATTAAACATTCGCATGACCCCATGGAACGGGCAATACATGAATACAGCACCAAAGACGTTCATCTTAGAACTCTTTCACTTGAAAAGGAATATGCATTTAGCTCCAAGCTCACCGCTATGACCCTAGTCTATAAAGAGTCCGCTGGACGCATCGTTGCGACAAAAGGAGCACCAGAAACAATTTTTCACTTGTGTCATCTCAATGAACAAGAAATTAAAGTGTGGCAAGAAAAATTGACATTGTTGGCGCGCAGGGGGTGGCGGATTTTGGGAGTTGCAGAAGGAAGAATTGATTCAACATCCTTGCCCGAAACTCAAGAAGAATTTTCATTTTCATTCTTGGGATTGGTAGCATTTTCCGATCCTGTTCGGCCAGAGGTGTCCGACACCATCAATGAATGCCGTTCTGCTGGAATTCGCATCATTATGTTAACCGGTGATCACCCTGAAACCGCAGCAACCATTGGTGATGAAATTGGTTTAAGTTCAGCAGAATTGCTCATTGGTTCTGACATACACGCATTAACGGATGAACAACTTCGCCAACGGCTTGCGCATACTGAAATCATAGCACGACTAAAGCCAGAGCAAAAGTTACGCATCGTACTTGCCTTGCAGGCATCGGGAGAAATTGTGGCGATGACAGGGGATGGTGTGAATGATGCTCCCGCATTAAAAGCGGCAAACATCGGTGTAGCCATGGGATTGAAAGGGACAGATGTTGCCCGCGAGGCATCCTCATTGGTTTTGCTCGACGACAACTTCAACTCGATTGTTCACGCCATCCGTTCAGGAAGAAGGATCTATGACAATTTGCAAAAAGCCATGTCCTATGTCCTTGCCATTCACATACCCATCATTGGACTAACTCTATTGCCTGCCTTTGTTCCAAGCCTTGCCCTCATCCTATTGCCCTTGCATATTGTTTTTATGGAACTGATCATAGATCCTGTGAGTTCAATTGCCTTTGAATCGGAAGCAGAAGAAAAAGACATCATGAAACATCCTCCCCGAAAATCAAATGCGCGTTTTTTTGGAAAAAAAGAAATCACACAATCGATAGTCGACGGACTGCTATTGTTCGGGTGTGTTCTTCTCGTTTATCTATTGGCTAGGTATGGAGGACGCCCTGAACTGCAGTTGAGATCAATCACATTCATCGCCTTGGTCACTGCGAATTTACTCATGGTCTTGTCCAAACTTTCAATGTCGCGAAGTATATTCTTCAGTTTTAGAAGTAAAAATAAGTCGGCAAAATTCATTTTTCTTGCAGCGATTATTCTGATGGTTATGGTTTTCTGCATGCCTAAGATCAGTGCTGTATTCCACATGACATATCCTGGACATCTGGATACCTTTTATGCCATTTGTGCAGCCACAGGTTTTACGATATGTTTAGAATTCCTTAAGGTCGTTCGACGGAAAAAGAAATCATTTGTCTCCACTCAAAACCTCTAGGATTGGCGTACCAGTCATAGCTCCACTGCGCTGAAGTTGAAGGATGTGAGACAATGTCGCAGCGATATCAGTAATTTCAATGGGGCGAAACACATCTTGAGCGGGAATGCCTGTACCATACCAAAGCAGTGGTACGTGGGTATCATAGTTAAATGCAGAACCATGGCTTGTCCCTTTGTGTGCTGCCGCATTATCAATTTCTTTCAATAAATAGCCAGGTTCAAGAATAAACACCACATCACCGCTTTCTTTTGGGTGAACCCCTTTTAAGACCATTTCTTGCCATTGATCTCTTGCAGCAGAGCTCAAATCTGTTGGTGTGTAAACAGCTTTAACCTCCGACCACATTCGAATTTGATCAGCCACGAAATCAGCCACTTGATCAATGGTCAAATGAAGTTCCGCTATTTTTTTATGGTCCAAATAAATGTTTTGATTCTCTTCGCACAAGACCAATGAAGCTCCAAATTTTTCAGTAGTCGCCTTTTTCAATAATTCAAGTGGCTCTTTGACAAACATGTAACCGCCTGGCAACATATTATCCACCAAATATTGAGGAACCGGAACTACGGCATGATCAGCCGTTAAAAACAATACAAATCCATCTTTTCCGAATTGTTTTTCTAGGGTGCAAATCAATCGTGCAATCTCAATGTCCAATCGCAAGTACATGTCCTCCAATTCAATTGAGCGCATTCCAAACGAATGGCCCGCAATGTCTGGAGTAGAATAGGAAATACAAAGCATGTCTGTTTGGGCATCCATCCCGAGATTCTCTGATGCCATGGCCTGAAGGGCAAAATTTGTTAGGTAGGTATTGGCAAAAGGC
>JBILBT010000356.1:0-2798 GCA_044353545.1 Crocinitomicaceae bacterium
ACCGGTACTTCTTGGAGGTAGTGTGTGATACCATTTATGAATTGGAGGATCGAACGATTTACAAGTACAAAGGAAATTTCTCCTATTATTTGGAGAAAAAAGCAGAACGTACAGAGCAGTTGTCTTCTTCCATTGACAAAGCACGCAATACCTTTAAAAAGGAATTGGAATGGATTCGTCGTCAGCCTAAAGCACGAAGTACAAAGCAGAAAGCGCGCATCGATTCCTTTCAAGACGTCAAAAAGGCAGCGAGTCAACGCATCGATGAAGATGAAATAGATATTCCAGTGAAAATGGAGCGCCTAGGGTCGAAGATTCTTGAACTTCATAAAGTAGGGAAATCCTTTGGTGAGAAGGTGATTTTAGATGGCTTTACATATAATTTTCAGCGCAAGGAACGCTTGGGAATTGTAGGAAACAATGGAACTGGAAAATCTACATTTCTAAACATCATCCAAAGTCGTGAAGAAGCCGATCGCGGAAAAGTCGTTACTGGCGAAACGGTGGTCTTTGGCTATTATTCCCAAGACTTGATCAAGGTAGATGAGGATAAAAAAGTCATTGATGTCATTCGCGATATTGCTGAATTTATTCCATTGGAGAAAGGCCGACAGCTGTCTGCTGCGCAGTTCTTGGAAAAATTTCTATTCGACAGAAACATGCACTACAACTTCGTGCACAAGTTGAGCGGAGGGGAGAAGCGTCGCTTGAAGTTGATGACCGTGTTGATGTCCAATCCAAACTTTCTAATCTTGGATGAGCCAACAAATGACTTAGACATCTTCGTGATGTCTGTATTGGAAGATTATCTCCGCACCTTCGAAGGCTGTTTGATTGTTGTCTCTCACGACCGTTACTTTATGGACAAGATGGTGGATCACCTTTTTGTGTTCGAAGGGGAAGGTGCTGTTAAGGATATTATTGGAAATTACACGGAATACCGAAAGCAAACTGCCGTCGATTACAAGAAAGAAAAGCAGGAAGCCAAAGATGGCGCACCTACGGAGAAGGTTAAGGTAACGCAATTGACATCATCTTCAGATAAACCAGTAGAGAAGCGCAAGTTGTCTTTCAAGGAAAAGGAAGAGTTCAAAGTACTGGAAAAGGACATGGAATCTTTGGAAGCAGAGAAGTTAGTGCTTACAGAAAAGCTGTCCGATGCCTCACTTTCCAATGAGGAACTGATGAATGCAGGAAATCGTCTTTCTGAAGTGGTCGCAAAACTTGACTTTGTCACGGACAGATGGTTGGAGTTGTCTGAGTTTGTGTAACGGTAAAATTAAGAATTAAGGATGAAAAATTAAAAATGAAGAAGTTAGTATATCCTTTCTAAGTGAATTGAACCCTCGTTCATCATCGAATAAACCGTTACGAGATGAAAAGCAGCAATCACTAAATTGCAAATGACAATCGGGTTTTTAATGGTTTTCACTGTAAATGGACTCAGCACTTTGTACATAATTTGCATGATAAATAGTCCAAATGCAAGCTTGAGATCTGTAAAAAAAAGCAGAGCGGCGGAAGCCGTTAAAATCGTCAAATAAATAGCCAATAAAATCCCTCGTGCTGGTGTAAAACTCCCGGCTGCAAATTCCATGTGCTTATAATTCACAAGCAGCGCAATGCACACTGGCATTAGAACAAGAATATTCAGTAGGAGTGATGCTGTGACCATAGCCATTTGAAGCTCATTAATTAATCAAGGAGAACAACTTTCCGCTTTGGTTCACCAAGTTCATTTTTAAGGTGAAGCGAATCTTTTCACCGTACTTTCCTCCGCTAAATGAATCGTTCAATTCCTTGCTCATCCATACAGGGAAATACACACCAAACACTTTTCCGAAACGGACTGCAAGCCCTGTATTGATTGCTGTATTTACAGAAAACCCATTGGAGAATGCTCCCAAATCCGCATAGACACCAAAAATACCGAAGTTGGGTATCGGAAGTTGGAAATAGATGTTTGTGGTCGCCATCCAATTGTAGGTAGTTCCATAACCAGAGGTGCTCTTGAATCCTCCCATGTTTTCATTCCGCTGCTGTGACCACATACCCGATTGTGGACCTCTGGCAAAATAATAGTCTTCAAAGAAAAGGTCTTGTGCGCCATTAGACCCACTCAATGAAAGTCCATACGGGTCGTTCATCGCGATTGGTGAACTAGTAAAGCGATTCATTCGGCCAATAAATCCCCGAATTTCTACCCATCGCTTCATGGAGTAGCGCGCATAGCGGTAGGCATAATTTGCCTCACCCATGGTACGGTTGACCCACTGGCCTCCGCGTAAGCGCAATAGTTCTTGTCGTACTTGAATATTGAATTTGTGGTCAGGGTATTTCAGATTCAGGTCATATTTTAGAAAGCCGCCTGTATAGCTCAGCACTTGCTCTTCCGGAGAAGCGAAACTACCTTTGGCGATTCCTTGAACTTGAATGGTTTGTGATAAAGGGCTATTTTCTTTTCGCTTTCCAATTTTGGCAATCCAATAAGGGGATAGTGCTAAATAAACGCCGTATTGTTTTCGTGTTGTTGCTTGGTTGTCGTTTTTGAACGATTTCACAGAAAGTCCAAATTTTGATTGTTTGAATGTTGTTGCGGGCAAACAGGTATAGGCCAATTCAGCCATTCCCGACACCATGTTTCTTCCAATTGAATACATTGGGGCAACCAAATATTGAAATTTATTGAACGGCAAGGCCATGTTGTGGAAGGCACCGCCCACCATGAATTTGTCGTAGGCATTTCCAGCAACAATGGGTGTCCAATACATGGTGTTGCGCTTTGGATCATTGTCGCC
>JBILBT010000112.1:0-9028 GCA_044353545.1 Crocinitomicaceae bacterium
TGCTCCACTCCGCCGCGGCGGAAGCTATTCTCGCATTGTTGTAAATAATTCTACCGCGTTTCTGTGGGTCGTGCTCCACTCCGCCGCGGCGGAAGCTATTCTCGCATTTTAGAATTTTAACGTCTTTTGTTCAACGTGTCCATTCTTATTTTTACCAAAGCATCGTTCTGCAGTGGGGGGACAAAGATAAGAAGGAAATTAAAAAATGCAACGGCAGAATTAAAAAAATTAACCCCCAGTCATTTTTTTAATTTCATGCAATTTCAACAAGGCCTCGACGGGTGTCAGTGTGTTGATGTCGATGGAGACCAATTCTTCGCGAATATTTTCCAAAACGGGATCGTTCAGCTGGAAGAAACTCAATTGCATATTGGGCGAGGCCACGGCATCTTGGACCTTTTCTTTCATCTTTTTCTTGCCGGTCATGTCGTGACTTTTCTCCAATTCTTTGAGCATCAATTCGGCACGAGACAATACCTGTGGGGGCATTCCGGCTAAACGTGCCACGTGAATCCCAAAGGAGTGCTCGCTGCCCCCGGCAACCAATTTACGCATGAATAAAATCTTTTGCCCTATTTCTTTCACCGAAACATTGTAGTTGCGAATCCGATCGAACTTCTTGGTCATCTCGTTGAGTTCATGGTAGTGCGTGGCAAATAAGGTCTTTGCTTTCGAACGAGGATTTTCGTGTATGTACTCGGCGATCGCCCAAGCAATGGAAATCCCATCATAAGTGCTTGTCCCACGGCCAATTTCGTCGAGCAACACCAAACTTCGTTCGGAGAGGTTATTCAAGATGCTCGCCGTTTCATTCATCTCGACCATGAACGTAGATTCACCAGAAGAGATGTTGTCGGATGCCCCAACGCGTGTAAATACTTTGTCAACCAAGCCCAATTTTGCACTTTTCGCTGGTACAAAACTTCCCATTTGCGCCATCAAGCTGATGAGGGCTGTTTGTCTTAGAATCGCGCTTTTACCACTCATATTCGGGCCGGTAATCATGATGATCTGCTGCGATTCGGGATCTAAATCAATGTCATTGGCAATGTATGCTTCGCCATGGCGCAATTGCTTCTCAATCACGGGGTGGCGGCCTTCGCGAATTTCTATGGCATAACCGTCATTGATCTCTGGGCAGTTGTATCCATTCGCCAAAGCAATTGTAGCGAATGATCCTAGACAGTCAAGCTGAGCCAGTAAAAAGGCATTGTGCTGAATAGGTAGGATATAGTCAGCCATGGAGATTACCAAGTCATTGAACAATTTGTATTCAATCGAATGGATGCGTTCCTCGGCTCCAAGAATTTTTGTTTCGTAGATTTTGAGTTCTTCGGTGATGTAGCGTTCCGCGTTGACTAAGGTTTGTTTGCGGATCCATTCTTCAGGCACCTTGTCCTTGTGGGTATTTCGTACTTCAAGGTAATAGCCAAAGACGTTATTGAATGCAACTTTCAAACTTGGAATTGACGTTCGAGTAGATTCACGCTCTTCTAAATCCTTCAAGTAACCCTTGCCGTTGTTCGAGATTTCACGCAACTCATCCAGTTCAGCTTGATATCCATCGCGAATAACCGCTCCTTTCCCTAGTTGAATAGAGGGTTCATCCATCAAAGTTTTTTCAATGAGGTCGACTAGATTTTCACAAGGATTCAATTGATCGGCAATCTTTCTAAGGATGTCACTCTCACTCTGTTCAAACAAGGAGCAGATCGGACCAATTTGCCGTAAAGTGCGCTTCAGTTGAATCACTTCTTTCGGATTTACCTTCCCAACGGCTACCTTAGAGATGAGTCGTTCAAGATCACCAATTTGACCAAGTCGGTCTCCAAGTTCACTGTTGAGCGCAGCATTTTCTTTCAAATGACCAACTGCAGAAAGTCGGTCGCGAATTGGACGTTCATCCTTCAGAGGCAGTACAATCCAACGTTTCATCATCCTTCCTCCCATGGGCGTGAGGGTGCGGTCAAGCACATCCGCAAGGGTGGTGGCATTTTCATGCGCTGAAGAAATCAATTCAAGGTTTCGAACAGTAAAGCGGTCGAGCCACACGTAACGTTCTTCTTCAATCCGAGCAATCGTGGTGATGTGTCCGAGGCGGTCGTGCTGATTCTCTCCAAGGTAATGCAACACGGCTCCCGCGGCAATCGTTGCCTTGTCCAAATTTTCAATGCCAAATCCTTTCAATGAATTGGTTTGGAAATGCTTTTGGAGCGATTCATGCGCAAAGTCTGGGGTAAATACCCAATCTTCCAAACGAAAGGTATAATAGCGATCCCCGTAGGTTTCTTGAAACTCTTTCGAGCGATTTTTTTGATAGACAATTTCCGTAGGTTCAAAACCTTGAATCAGCTTGTCTATGTATTCTTTGTTTCCTTGTGCAATTAAAAACTCACCTGTTGAGACATCCAAAAAGGCAATCCCATGTTCGGTTTTATCGAAGTGAATGGCACATAGAAAATTGTTTTTCTTTTGATCGAGGACCTGGTCATTGAAGGAAACGCCAGGTGTCACGAGTTCAGTAACCCCACGCTTGACAATCGTTTTTGTCATTTTCGGGTCTTCCAATTGGTCGCAAATGGCAACGCGTTCACCCGCTCGAACAAGTTTGGGTAAATACGTATCCAACGAATGATGTGGGAATCCAGCCAATTCAATTTCCGAACTTGAACCTGCACCTCGTTTTGTAAGGATAATTCCAAGGATCCGCGATGTTTTTATGGCATCTTCCCCAAAAGTTTCGTAAAAATCTCCCACGCGAAAAAGCAGCAAGGCTTGTGGGTGTCGTGCTTTAATTTGATTGTATTGCTTCATTAACGGAGTTTCACTCGCGCTTTTTTCTTGCTTTTCCTTCGCCAAGTCGGATGATTTAATGATTTTTGCCATAAAGTTAGGCCCCTGCGTCGACAGGTCAAAACATACGGTCTTCATCTTATCAACAAAAATGAACAGGAAGTTAAAATTGTGGGAATTGGATCGCGTGAGTGAGGAAGATTTTCGCACCCAGAAAAAGTTTCCATTGATTGTCATCTTGGATGATATCCGAAGTCTAAATAACATTGGTTCGTTCTTTCGAACGGCGGATGCCTTTAATGTGGAAAAGATTTATCTGTGCGGAATAACAGCGAACCCGCCACACCGCGACATTCAGAAAACAGCCCTCGGCGCTACTGAAACGGTAGCATGGGAATACCGGAAGTCAATTACGGAGCTAGTAGCCGATTTAAAAGAACAAGGAGTGGTTGTTTGTACCATCGAACAAGCAGAAAAAACAGTTCATTTGCAACATGTGGGTAAATTACCCGGCGAACGATTTGCGCTTGTCTTTGGAAATGAGGTCGATGGGGTGAATCAAGCCGTGATTGACATGACCGATCACGTCATCGAAATCCCTCAGTTCGGAACAAAACACAGTTTAAATGTGTCTGTTTGCGCTGGGGTGGTGTTGTGGGAGTTTGGGAAGAAATATTTCGGAGCATAGACCGTCAGCCGCGTCTGACTGATGGAACATAGAACTTGGACTTGATCATACTTTAAAATAAAATTACCGCAGGTATAGAAATCAATAAATTTGCCAAGCAATCAAATTCAATTGGATACCAAGATGTTAGGAGATTAAGATTTTAAGACATTTTCCCGGATTATAACGAATGCAATGATTTGTTTCCCCCGCCGGAGGGGGATGAAGGGGGAGGACCTCACAATTCTTCATCCTTAACTCTTCATTTTTAACTTTAAAAAATGGAAACATACTACGACCCAAAAGACCTGAAGAACTTCGGGAAGATCGGTGAGTTCGGGCAAGAACTGGCGGATAAATTTTTTGATTATTACGGCAACGTATTCAAGGATTCTGCCTTGTCAGCGCGTGAAAAATCACTCATCGCCTTGGCGGTAGCTCACGCGGTACAATGTCCGTACTGCATCGATGCGTACACCTCAGATACTTTGGAAAAAGGGTACACAGAGGAGCAGCTGATGGAAGCAGTGCATGTGACAACAGCCATTCGTGGAGGAGCATCTTTGGTTCACAGCGTGCAAATGATGAAGCAGGCGAAAAAATTGATGATGTAAATGAAGTCGCTGTTCGCTTCACACAATCCTTTGGCTACCCCTGCTGTCCAATTGGATGTCTTGCACAAGCTTGCATTGACGCCTTTTTCGGAGCGCATAAAAAGCGCAGGTTTGGA
This sequence comes from Crocinitomicaceae bacterium, assembly GCA_044353545.1. Taxonomy (GTDB): domain Bacteria; phylum Bacteroidota; class Bacteroidia; order Flavobacteriales_D; family Crocinitomicaceae; genus M0103. The sequence goes on from JBILBT010000112.1 coordinate 4,191, forward strand.
TGAGATTAAACCCTTGCCGATATCCATTCTCCAAGTGAATTTGGGAAAGATGTGCAACCAGACGTGCAAGCATTGTCATGTGGATGCAGGTCCGGACCGCAAGGAGATCATGTCGCGTGAAACGATGGAACAGTGTCTTTCTGCGCTGCGTGATTCAACAATTCAAACGGTTGATTTAACAGGTGGAGCACCCGAAATGAATCCTCATTTTCGTTGGTTCGTGGAGGAAGTTAGTGCATTAAAAAAGCACATCATCGTGCGGTGCAACCTGACCATCATTTTGGCCAATAAGAAGTACCACGATTTACCTGATTTTTTCAAGAAGCATAGGGTGGAAGTGGTATCGTCTTTGCCTCATTTTACGGCACTGCGCACAGATCGCCAGCGGGGTGAAGGGGTGTTTTCAAAATCGATTGAAGCCCTTCAAAAACTGAATGCTGTTGGATACGGAATTGTCGGCAGTGGGCTTGTTTTAAATCTTGTTTACAATCCAACAGGCGCTATTTTACCTTCCGATCAAAAAGGACTGGAGGCTGAATTCAAACTGCGATTGAAGACTGAATTCAACATCGATTTCAATGCGCTCTTTTCGATTACCAACATGCCCATTAGTCGCTATCTGGAGTTTTTGATGGAGAGTGGAAACTTAGAATCGTACATGGAGAAATTGGTGGATGCATTCAACCCATTGGCAGTGCAACATGTGATGTGTCGAAATACCATTTCTGTAGGATGGGAGGGAACCTTGTACGATTGTGATTTCAATCAAATGCTTGAGCTCCCCGTGAATTCGTCGAAAACGAACATCCGCGATTTTAATGAACAGGCACTTGGTCTTCGTTCGATTCGTGTAGATGACCATTGTTACGGGTGCACTGCTGGAGCAGGGTCGAGTTGTGGTGGAGAAATTGTCTGAATATGTGCAGGAATTAAACAATTGTCGAGGTTCCGTGTTACTGAACTAATCGCTACATTTGCAGCGGTTTTGTTAACCTCAAAAAATGATCCAGACAGATATAATTATCATTGGTGCCGGGCCTGTAGGACTTTTCACCGTTTTCGAAGCAGGACTCTTGAAACTGCGTTGCCACCTGATTGATTCGCTTCCACAACCTGGAGGACAATGCTCCGAAATTTATCCGAAAAAACCCATATACGATATTCCAGGTTTTCCTTCTGTTCTTGCAGGTGAACTGGTAGATAATTTAATGGAGCAAGCAGCGCCATTTAAACCCGGATTTACCTTGGGTGAGGCGGCCTTGTCTATTGAAAAAACGGACGACGGAAAATTCATTGTAACGACCGTAAAAGGCACACAACACGAAGCTCCTATCGTTATGATTGCAGGTGGATTGGGTGTATTTGAACCGCGTAAACCACCGATTGAAAACTTAGAAGCGTTTGAAGACAAAGGTGTTGAATACATCATCAAGGACCCAGAATTTTATCACGGAAAGCGCTGTGTAATTGCGGGTGGTGGGGACTCTGCTTTAGATTGGTCCATCTTCCTTGCAGAAAACAACATCGCAAGTGAAGTGGTTCTTGTTCACCGAAGCAGCTCATTCCGAGGTCACCTCGACTCCGTTCAGAAGGTGATTGACATGGCCGAAAAAGGAAAAATCAAGTTGGTAACCGAAGCTGAGGTAACGGGAATTAATGGAAATGGAAAGGTGGAGAATGTGGTCATCACGCACCAAAAAAATGGTGAAATGATTCAAGAAGCCGATCACTTTATTCCATTGTTCGGATTGAAGCCAAGCTTGGGTCCAATCGCTGATTGGGGATTGGAGATCGAGAAAAGCGCAATCAAAGTCGATACGAAGGACTATTCCACAAACATCCCTGGGATATACGCCATTGGCGATGTCAATACTTACGAAAACAAATTGAAGTTGATCTTGTGTGGATTCCATGAAGGGACTTTGGCGGTACAGTCGGCTTTTGCGCGCATCCATCCGGACAAAAAGAATATCCTGAAATACACCACAGTGAATGGTGTAAACGGATTTTAAGTTGACGAATCTTCGTCTTTAAAAGCAATGAACAGAAGGAACATCAATGCCGTAGTTATTTTGGGAATCATTTCCCTGGCAAGCATCCTTCTTGTGCAAATGGTCTGGATTCGAAAGACCATCTCCATGCAGCAAACGAACATTGCCATTCAGGAGCACGAAGACAGCTTGAACCTCAAGCAATTTTCTGAACAAGCACACATCGCATTGAGAAATGTGTTGGAAGAAATTTCAACCCAACATGCCGACAGCTCTGATCTGTATGGTGCAGTAAAGCAGGTGCGCACGAATTATTTCGCGGTAGATGTCAACGAAGAATTGCATCCGTATTACCTCGAAACGTTGCTCAAAAGAGAATTCTATGACCAGAGTATCCACCAGGATTTTCAATATGGAATTTATGACTGCTTCACGGATTCGATTGTTTTTGGGAATCTCATCAAATTCACCAAGGACTCACTTTATGCGCCCGTTTCGGATACACTCAATGGCATCACATCGGCAAAGTTGAGTTGGAAGAAGGATGGACATTATTTCACGGTTTATTTTCCAAATGTTGTAGCCAAAAGCATTCAATCTCTGGACGAACTCATTTCACCGTGGATTTACGTGACCATTATTGTCCTCTTGGTCTTGGTGTTTTTTGGGTACTCCATCAATGTCATTGTGCGTCAAAAACGGGTATCGGAAGTGAAAACAGATTTCATCAATAACATGACGCACGAACTGAAAACACCAATTTCAACCATAGGTTTGTCCAGTGAAATGTTGATGAAGAGTGATTTCTCCGATGATCCTGAAAAGCTCAAACGCTACGCAAGCATCATTTATAAGGAAAATAAGCGCTTGGAAAATCAAGTGGAGAGGGTCTTGAATGTCGCGAAGTTGGACAAGGAGGAATTGACCTTGACTTGTGAACGGATGGATTTGCACGAGATTATAGATGAAGCCCGTGAAAGTTTCGAATTCAATCAATCGGAGCTGGGAGGTAAGTTGACGGTGGAATTGAATGCTGAGCATCATGCGATAAAAGCCGATGCTGTGCACTTGACCAATGTGGTGTACAACCTGTTGGACAATGCGGTCAAGTATTGCGAGCAGAAACCAGAAATAACCTTAACAACCCGCAATGAAAAGAAGGGCCTTGTTTTGGAAATTACCGATAATGGCATCGGAATTAAGCGGGAGGATCTGCGAATGATTTTCGATAAGTTCTACCGCGTTCCTACCGGAAATGTCCACAATGTAAAGGGTTTTGGACTTGGATTGTTTTATGTCAAATTGATTATCGATGCCCACAAGGGAAAAATCGATGTGAAAAGTAAACCCGGAGAAGGAACGACGTTTACGATATGGTTGCCGCTCGATTAAAACGGTTCAAGTCCAAAATTGGGGATTAGGTATAAATTTACCTCAATCTAAAAGTTGCATTTATTACTTTATAATCCAAGTTGATGATTGACTCGCGCACCATACATGCAGTCGGTTTATTTATGACCCCATCGGGGTCGAATCTCTGTAAACTTAAGCTCTCGCGTAAATCAATGACCCCATCGGGGTCAAACAATCCTTTATCGAAATGGATTAAGCTTATTTTATAATCCAAGTTGATGATTTACTCGCGCACGATACATGCAGTCGGTTTATTTATGACCCCATCGGGGTCGAATCTCTGTAAACTTAAGCTCTCGCGTAAATCAATGACCCCATCGGGGTCAAACAATCCTTTATCGAAATGGATTAAGCTTATTGATAGATCAAGTCCATACCAAAATTTCTCAATGGTAAACCATTGCTTTGGTTGATTCATTTCTTCAATTACCCCAATTATACCAATGGTTGAAGCCCGGGGCTAAATGAAAAATCTCATTTAATTCATCCCCAACTTTTGGTTTTAATCAATTAAAACGAATGACTATCTAAAATCGCAGCCATTTCTACCTGAATCTTTTGAGCTTCTTCGCGCGCTTTCTCAGCAAAATCCAATCCTCCAGAGGCGTAAATAATTCCTCGTGATGAATTGACAAGCAAGCCACAATCTGAGTTCCATCCGTATTTCGCCACGTCTTGAAGAGATCCACCTTGTGCACCAACACCAGGAACCAAAAAGAAATGATGGGGTACAAGTTTTCTGACTTCACCGATGCCTTCTGCACGCGTGGCACCAACAACAAACATTAAATTCTCTGAGGTTCCCCATTCGCATGACTTTCGCAAGACTGTCTTGTACAATTCTTCGCCATGAACGTCCTGGATCATTTGAAAATCCAACGCGCCTTTATTGGATGTCAAGGCCAATAAAATGACCCATTTGTTGTCGAATGCTAAGAAGGGTGAAACACTGTCTTCGCCCATGTATGGTGCAACAGTCACAGAATCACAGTTCAAGTAATCAAAAAATGTTTTTGCGTAATAACTTGAGGTATTCCCAATGTCACCGCGTTTGGCATCAGCGATGGTGAAGATATCTTTGGGGATGTAGGCAATGGTTTTTTGCAAAGATTCCCAACCTTTTGGACCGTAGCATTCGTAAAATGCAATGTTTGGCTTGTAGGCTACAGCGAAATCTTTTGTCGCATCAATGATGGCTTTATTGAACTCAAAAATGGGGTCCTCTGTGTCAAGCAGATGAACTGGAATTTTGGAAATATCTGTATCTAGTCCAACGCAAAGGAATGAACGCTTCAGTTTAATTTGTACAATGAGTTCGTGTCGTGTCATGTTGGATTAAATTCGCCAACAAAGGTAATAAACGCCACGAATTTTGACTTATGGAATAATGACTTGCTTGACTGATTTCGTTTGCACAGAGAAATAGCCGAGGCA
>JBILBT010000113.1:0-9002 GCA_044353545.1 Crocinitomicaceae bacterium
TTTTAAGAAAGGGTAGGCCGCAGTTCCAAAAATGTATCCTGCATTAACGCCATAACGTATGCGCCCGAGAAAACCAATCGGGCGGTCATGTTCCATTTGGAATTCTATTTTCTGGTAGTTGTAGTCGCTTCCAAGCAAGCCCTTTACACCTATGATGGCTTGTAAAGAAAGAATTGGAAACCAGGACCCCATCGAATACCGATCGAAAGATCCGCCTACAAACTCTTCATTTTTTGCCCACCGTATTCTCGCTGTAAATTCACTGGTCCGAATACTCTCAATTGTTTCATAAAGGTTAGTCGCTTGATTAATACGCAAATAATTGGCAATGCCTTTGGGTGTAAATTCTTTCCATTCAAATCCACCGTACAAGACAAAGTCCTTTTTAATGTCCTTTTCAAGGTTAATACCTACTTTTTGCACAAAGGTGAGCTTGTCGTATGGCCCTGTTCGGAAAATGGTACCAAAGGTAGACCCCAAAGCTGCCGCGGTGGGTGAAGCGCCAATCTGTTCCAAGTCATAGTTGTAAAAAAGAACAAGCATTCCTCTTTTTTTAGGTGTTATGTTGTAACGTACAGTTGCCCCATATTTCCAGCGTTGATCACCAAATCCATAGCCTACTTTACTGCCCAGCTCAAGTCTTCTTGAAAAAGCATTGGAGGTTCGAAGTCCAAGACCCACCCGAATGCGTTCTACTGGATTACCACTTACCAATCCATAGGCATAGCCAATTTCTATTTTTTTGTAGGGATAATAACCCGTTGTCATGAAATAGGTAAGCCTTTTTAATTCGCGGAAAAATGGTGTCGCATTGAGAGAGTCTATCATCTCAATGATTCCCGATTCTTGCGTGTTCAATGTCGTATGGCGATGGATTTCCCAAAATTTTTCATCCCTCAACTTAGCACTGTCGGCAAGTTCAACGGTAAAATCGGTGTTGTAAAATTGATCAGGGTGCTTCTCGTTGATTTTAAAATTTCGTCTACTCGATGTTTTCCGGGCATATACCCCGTACAAACCGGTATTTCTAGTCAGCTTTAAATCCAAAATCAGTTTCTCATTGGTAAGCATCCAAACTTCTTTTTCAACTTGATTAAAGTCCTGTTCGAAGAATAAAGCCTGAACAAAATTTACATTGGCATCTAAGGGAATTGTCGCCTTGATGTTCTTGACCGCATAGGTGGTGTCATGAATCCACATTTCACCTTGGAAAGTTAAATCGCCATCTCTCTTCGAAACAAATCGCAACTTGTAACACCAATATTGATCGATGAAGGCAGAATCCTCGAGAAAAAATTTGTAAAAATTGCGCGCATTGTCAGAGACGGGACTGACAAATGAACGATTGAACATGATAATGTTGTTGTCATAGATATTGAAGTCTAAGTACATATCTCCGAGCAACTGATTGACTTGCAAGTTGTCAATTCCAGTTACGCGCGTTCCATGCACATACTCGCGCTTGCTTTTTGGGTTTTTCCGAAAGTAAAAGTCTGATACAGTTTCTGAAAGCAGTATCGGTAAATAGGTGTCACCTGCTTCAGTAGAATCCAAGTAATCAAGCACTAAATCAAGCCGATTAACAATGTCCCGCTTGGCAAAATTCTCGCCTATATTGTTTGCATCAAACTGAATCTTGTTGTACAACTCATACTCATAGGCGCTGAGTTTTTCTTTATTGTTGATGGGCTTGTTGGCAACCACTCGTTTGTGAAGTCGGGTTGAAGGCAATTCATCGGGAGCTCTGGCGACAACTTCCTCGATGTCAGCTGTCAGAATGGGCAGAACAATGGAAACTTCTTGCTCCACATCTTTTTTGATTTTTCGTGTTACACTCAAATATCCTGTGAATACGAAGCGCAAAGAATCGGTGGCATAATACGTTTCGATCGAGTAGTGCCCGGCACTGTCAGTGAATGTTCCAATTTTTGAATCGAGAAAGAACACCTTTACGAAGGACAAGGGTTCACCGGTGAGTTGGTCTATCACAATACCATGTACTTTTGTTTGCTGCGCAAGAATAACCTGCACAGGAAAAAAGAAAAGGACCAGCAACAGTCGGTAGTTCATCGTGTCGAAAATAGGTATTTTTGAGACTTCCCTACTTAGGAAACCTCATTCTTTTTCCGATTTTTTTCGACGCGCACAGCGGCAAAAATTCCAATCTCATACAAAATCATAATTGGAATGGAAACAATGATTTGGGAAATCAAATCGGGGGGCGTAATCGCAGCAGCAATAATCAGCACGACGATGATGGCATGTTTGCGGTATTTGCGCAGAAATTCCGGAGTTATAATGCCAAGTTTTGCAAAAATATAGGTCACAACGGGGAGTAGAAACAAGATGCCCGACCAAAATACAGTAGAAATGATGGTGCTCATATAGGAGCTTATCGTGAATTTGTTTTCAATTTGATCCGTGATTTTATAGCTTCCAAAAAACTGAACTGTCAATGGCGCTACAACAAAGTATCCAAAGAAAATGCCTAAGAAAAAAAGTATAGAGACGTAAAAAACAATACCACTTGCCATTGAACGTTCATTTTGCTTGAGTCCAGGTTTTACAAATGACCAAATTTGGTAGAAAATAAAAGGGAATGACAAGACAATTCCACCCATGATACTCACCATCAATGCATAACTAAATTGGCCAGACATGGTTGTACTTTGAAAACCGATAGGTATCTCTGGAATACAGACATTGAACCATTCGCACATGAGGCGAAAAGAAATGAAATTTGGATTGACCATCGCAATGAAGAAGGTATTCATGATCCATTCTTGGTAAATGAATAAGACCGTAGCGATCACCACTATTGAAATGGCAATGCGGACGAGCCTCCATCGTAGCTCCTCTAAATGGTCAAGGAAGGACATGTTTTTTTCTTCGCTCATGCGGTGCAAAAGTAGTGAATCTCACTAGAAATGTTTCTTGAAAAAACGCGATTCACTTTGATTGTTCAAGAAGATGTCATCTTTTCGTGGAATATTGGGATTGATTGCGTAAATTCGATGTTCTTTTCTTACATTTAGATAGGTAATTCCAGCGAATGGTATCGAATGATCTTAGTAGTGCACTGCGTAAATATTTTGGATTTGACAGCTTTAAGGGCAGTCAGGAACAAATTATTAATAATGTACTGAATGGCAATAATTCTTTTGTTATTATGCCCACAGGTGGTGGGAAATCAATGTGCTATCAACTGCCAGCTCTTTTATCCAATGGAACAGCTATCGTTGTATCGCCGCTGATTGCCTTGATGAAGAATCAAGTGGATTCCATTCGAAATGTCAGTGATGAAGAGTCCATTGCTCACTTTTTGAATTCATCCTTGTCTAAGGCAGAAATCGCAAAAGTAAAGGAGGATATTCAAGACGGTAAAACGAAACTGCTTTATGTGGCTCCCGAGTCCTTAACCAAGCTGGAGAATATAGAATTTTTAACTTCTGTCGATATTTCTTTCTTTGCCATTGATGAAGCACATTGTATCTCGGAGTGGGGACATGATTTTCGCCCGGAATACCGAAGATTGCGTGAGATTTTTGAAAAGATTTCGAATGTTCCAATTATCGCGCTAACCGCTACGGCAACTCCAAAAGTGCAATACGACATCCAGAAGAACTTAAACATGTTGGATGCTACAGTGTATAAGTCGTCTTTTAATCGAGATAATTTATATTATGAAATCCGCCCAAAGCGGGATGTTGAAAAACAAATCATCCGATATATTCGTTCGAAGGAAGGGAAAAGTGGAATCATCTATTGCCTAAGCCGTAAAAAGGTGGAGGAATTTGCTGAGTTACTTCAAGTCAACGGAATTGATGCCTTGCCCTATCATGCCGGATTGGATTCTGTCACACGTGGAAAACACCAAGATATGTTCTTGATGGAGGAAACACAGGTCATCGTGGCAACTATTGCTTTCGGAATGGGAATCGATAAGCCGGATGTGCGTTTTGTCATTCACCACGACATTCCAAAATCTTTGGAAAGCTATTACCAAGAAACAGGACGAGCAGGACGCGATGGAGGTGAGGGCGAATGCTTGGCTTTCTATAGTTATAAGGACATTGAAAAACTAGAGAAATTCCTTCAAGGGAAACCTATTGCTGAACAAGAAATTGGAAAGCAACTGCTCAGTGAAATTGTCTCTTATGCCGAAACATCTGTGTGTAGAAGGAAATTTATTCTTCATTATTTTGGTGAATTTTTCGATGAACATGAATGCAATGCCTACTGCGACAATTGCCGAAACCCAAAAGAACGTCGCGAAGGTCAAGACTATGTAACAATGCTTTTGAAGGCCTTGGTGGATTTGCAAGAAACTCAAAAATCTAAACATTACTGCGCATACCTTTCAGGCCATGTTACAGCAGATATCAAGGCATACCGCCACGACACCTTGCCTGATTTTGGCTGTGGAAATGATAAGGATGAACATTTTTGGAATGCTGTCATTCGTCAGGTGATTGTAGGTGGCTTGATCTACAAAGACATCGAAACCTACGGAACCCTTAAATTGACTGATGCAGGGAAGGAATTTCTCGAAAAACCGCGATCTTTTACTTTGCTGAAAGAACATGACTTTTCCAATACCGACGATGACGATTCGATCCTCAGTGCTGGTGGAAAAGGTGGCGTGTTTGATGAGACGCTATATGACATGTTGGTGGATTTACGCAGATCTATTTCAAAGCAGAAGAATATTCCCCCATTTGTCATCTTCCAGGAACCATCGCTGAAAGACATGTGTTTTCAATACCCGATCACGATTGATGAACTGACGAATATTCAAGGCGTAGGAACAGGGAAAGCTGCACGTTATGGACTGCCTTTTATCGAGATGATTCAGCATTATGTGGAGGAAAATGATATCGAACGCCCTCAAGACATGGTTGTGAAGTCATTGGTCAATAAATCTGGGTTGAAAGTTCAACTGATCCAAAACATTGACCGCAAATTGCCGCTAGAGGATATCGGTCGCGCTCAAGGAAAATCAATGTCTGAAGTTTTGGAAGAAATCGAAGCCATTGTCTCTTCAGGTACACGGGTCAATATCAACTATTATATTGATGATATCATTGATGTGGAAGACCAAAAGGAAATCTATGGGTACTTTATAGAAGCGGAAACGGATGACCTATCCGACGCATACAATGAGTTTGATGGAGATTATTCAGAAGAAGATCTTCGCCTGATGCGCATCAAGTTTATGAGTGAAATGGCCAATTAACGGCTGAAAATCAAGGTGATATAATTCCCGAGATTGTCGGGATATTCAAGCTCCAAATCGGTTTTTGTCAGTACTAAGATTCTGTACGTATAGACTCCGATTTCTGTCCCTAAGGTGTCGAGCTGTTTCACAGTCATGTAATCGCCTTTCTCAATCATTTCATAAGTACCATTTTGATGGATTGTACTCTCTGCAACATTTGGAAATGAAAGTGTAGCATGAAACACAAAGGTAGATTGAATGGAGTTCTTGATGCATTTGTCGAAATGTATATTCCCTGTACCGGTGGCAAAGGTGCTTAATCCTTCTGCATTTTTTACCCTATAGCTTGTCAACTCCCAAGTTCCAGCCAGTTGCCGTGCCGAATGTTTTTGTTTGTCACATGAAATCAAGACCCATAGGAGGATGAAGAGGGTGAAGAAAGCTTTCATACGAATTAAAATGCAGCGTGACACATCATCTGAATTCCAGTCAATAAGGCGTTTTCATCAATATCGAAGCGTGGATGATGAACACCATGGATGATACCTCGGTCTTCGTTGCGAACGCCAAGGCGAAAGAAACATACGGGGACATGTTGACCATAAAAAGAAAAGTCCTCTGATGTGAGTCGAATTTGAAGTTCTTGCACACGATCTTCACCAAGAGCAGCAATGGCCTTCTGCCGCATGCGCTGAGTAAGCTCCGGATTATTTTCTAAATAAGGGTAACCCTTGCTGATTTCTAAATCAACGGTTGCACCATGTAAATGCGCTATCGCTCGAATTTGTGATTCAATCAATTCCAAGGCCTCTTTGCGCCAATCCTCATTCATGGTGCGGAAGGTTCCTTTTAATCTGGCATGTGATGGAATAATATTTGTTGCACCCAATGCTTCAAAATGACCAAACGTTAACACACAGGGTGTTTTTGGGTCACACGTTCGACTTACGATTTGTTGAAGCTCAAGTACAATGGATGAACCAATCACAATCGGATCAATGCATTGATGAGGTGTCGCCCCATGACCACCTTTTCCGTTTATCGTTAAGTGAATTTCATCACATGAGGCCATATATAAACCTTCCTTGAATCCTACAGTGCCTGTATTCATTTCAGGAAAAACGTGCAGGGCAATCATTTCGCGCACCCTTGGATTTTCCAAAACACCATCGGCAATCATAAGGGTTGCTCCACCTGGATTTTTCTCCTCTCCCGGCTGAAAAATAAATTTTACAGGTGAAGGAAGATGTTCTTTTAAAGTATTGATTATGATTGCTGCACCAAGTAAAATAGCCGTGTGCACATCGTGGCCACATGCATGCATGACTCCTTCAACAGTCGATTTGTAAGGAACATCATTTTCTTCATGAATGGGAAGTGCATCTAAATCAGCACGCAAACCGATGCATGAATCCTCAATGGAATGCGATTCGTTTCTCACAATTGCGACAACTCCTGTTTTTCCTACGCCTTTCTCATGCTGAATATTATGTTCAGTAAGAATGCTAGAAACGAACTCCATGGTGCGGAATTCATTGTAAGACAACTCAGGATTCATGTGCAGATGCTCACGAATCTCCTTCACTTTTGAAAAAAGTGAATCTGCATGCAATTCGATAAGCTTATTCAGTTCAAGATTCATGACCAATTGAGTTAACACCAGAAATAATTAAACGCACTGAAACATAAGCCATCAATGCACCAAAGATAAGTTTTACCATTCCAGGGGGAGTTTTCAGTGAAAGTTTCGACCCGATGTATCCTCCAATCAGAAAACTTCCCGCAATGATCAATCCATGTTGCCATTGTACATTTCCAGTTTTCCAGTAATTGTAAACGCCTAGCGCAACGACAGGCATCGCCAATACGAAAAGGCTAGTTCCTTGCGCTTGATGTTGAGTGAATCCTAAGAAAAAAACGAGTGCAGGCACAATGACCACGCCACCACCAATACCAACAAATCCACTGAGCACACCAGCCAAAAGTCCGATGACAATCAATAGTGCGATACTTGTGCTTGTCATGTTAATTCAATTTTAAGGTAAAAGTAATAAATTATAACTTACTCAACGAGCATGTTACAGCCCCTTATGTCCGACTGATCGAAGCGACCAAGGATTTGAAAAGTGTCGTTGTTCGACTTTCCTAAATCTTGTGTTGCAATAAAACTGCAACTGTACATATTGGCGAGGTCAATGACATTGATCCCACCAGTTTTTCCGGGTTTCGCCCATCCCAATGGGTCATTCATATCACGAACCAAAACTTTCATCCATGGCGGGGTGCGAAAATTAAGTTGCTGATCGCAATAGGCTTGAGATAACAATTCTGTCATGCCATATTCGGAAAGAATCGTTTCTGCTTTTAATGATTTTTTCAGTACAGCATGTAGTTCCTCTTTGGTCATTTCCTTTCTTCGTCCCTTCATTCCACCTGTTTCAATGATGACAGCTCCTGAAAGATTGATGCCCTTTTCAGCTAAATCAAGCAAGGCATAACTCACACCAAAAAGGATTGTTTTCTTCCCTTGAAGCAACGCCTGCTCATAACGAAAGGCCACATCGCCCATGGAATTCAATAAAAATCCGGAGTGCTCTGATTTACTTTCTTTAATGAGTCGATCGACCATATAAACCAAGCTCGATTGTCCTTGTTCGAGGTAACTGGGCAATAAGGCCAAGATCACATGGTCTTCTGGTTGCCCAATTTGTTGACGATAGGTTTCCATGAATGAGCGTTCATATAGGGCTGCTCGAGCAACCAAATGTCGGGAACGTTGCATGCCTGTTGTGCCGCTACTTAAAAAGGTAAGTTCGGGCAAGTATCCTTCTGTAATGATGTCCTGTTCTTTGAAAAATGAAATGGGGAGAAAAGGAATCTCGGAATATTCTTTTGGTTCGGGACGACCGAGTAAACGAATAAAATCGCGATAGACCGCACAATGGGTTTTCTGAAAAGCATACATGTCCAAGGCCAAACGATTGAATTGATCAACGGAGTTCAATGTAAAAATTCGATCCTCCGAAATGGCGGTGTTCATGTTGGATTAATGCTGAATGTTTGAAATTTTCTCAGGCTCGTGCTTGTGTCGGAACATCAAGGCAAAAAGCACAGCGATCACCAATGCATAAGCCGCAAAAGCAATCCAAATGGCTGGCCAGTCGTTAAATTCAATGGTTTTGGAAAATACACCATCCGCACCAATTGAAGTGTTTTCGGTTAACCCTTTGAAGATTTTTTCGTGGGCAACATTGTTTAAGTCAAGTCCAAAATAGCGCACCACCTCACCACTTGTTTCAAAGTGGATTTTAAAATACTGCGTGATTAAAAGTCCACTCAAATAACTACCGAGAATAGCGCCGACACCGTTGGTCATCATCATGAAAAGACCTTGAGCGCTTGATCTGATTTTGGAATCCGTGTTTGTCTCGATGAATAGGGAACCAGAGATATTGAAAAAGTCGAATGCCATTCCGTAAACGATGCAAGAAATGATGATCATCCACAAGCCAGAACCAGGGTCGCCATAGGCCAAAAGTCCAAAGCGGAGAACCCAGGCCAACATGCTAATGAGCATCACCATCTTGATCCCAAAGCGCTTTAAAAAGAAAGGAATGGCAAGGATAAATAGTGTTTCAGAGATTTGAGAAATGGACATGATTACTGTAGAGTACTTTACAATCACCGAATCACTATGCGCTCCGAAAAAGCGAAATTCACTAATGTATCCGTCACCATACATATTGGTTAATTGCAAGGCAGCACCTAGAAATAGGGAGAACAA
>JBILBT010000003.1:0-27891 GCA_044353545.1 Crocinitomicaceae bacterium
CAAATCAAAGCGATCAAGCTCCATAACCTTTACCCAAGCCGCTACGAAATCATTTACGAATTTCACTTTTGCATCTTCACTTGCATATACTTCAGCCAAGGCACGCAATTCGGAATTTGAACCAAAGATTAAATCGGCGCGTGTAGCATGCCATTTTGGTTTTCCGGTTGTTTTGTCAGTGCCTACAAACACTTCTTGGGTCGCATCAAATGCTTTCCATTCGATGTTCATATCCAATAAATTCACAAAGAAATCATTGGTCAGCATGTCCTTTTTATCAGTGAATGCTCCCGCTGTAGAATTGTCTACATTGGTATTTAGCATGCGCATTCCTCCAAGTAGTACAGTCATTTCTGGTGCTGTTAGGGTTAGTAATTGTGCTTTATCCACGAGCAAGGCCTCCGTTGGAATCGTATATTGTGTTTTCAGGTAATTTCTGAATCCGTCGGCATTCGGTTCAAGCACTGCCATTCCCTTAATGTCTGTTTGTGCTTGTGTTGCATCTACTCGCCCAGGTGTAAATGGCACTTGCACAGCATTACCTGCATTTTTCGCCGCTTGCTCTACGCCCACAGTTCCAGCCAAGACAATCAAATCGGCCATGGAGACTTTTCTAGCAGCCGATTTTTTATTGAAATCTGCTTGAATTTTTTCTAAGGCTTTCAAAACTTTATTCAACTGCGTTGGATTGTTCACTGCCCATGAGCGTTGTGGCTCCAGGCAAATGCGTGCACCATTTGCACCACCACGGTTGTCAGAACCTCTGAAGGTCGATGCAGATGCCCATGCTGTCTCTACCAGTTCACCGATGGTCAATCCCGATTTTAGAATTTCAGCTTTCAAGGATTGTACATCGCTTGCGTTAATCATTTCGTTCGTTACCACAGGAAGTGGATCTTGCCAAATGAGATCTTCTTTCGGCGCTTCAGGCCCGATGTAGGTTGTGTTTGGTCCCATATCGCGGTGCGTCAATTTAAACCATGCACGAGCAAATGCATCCTCGAATGCTTTTTTATCTTCCATAAAGTTGCGCGAAATCTTTTCGTAAGCAGGATCAAATCTCAAAGCAAGATCGGTTGTTAGCATGGTTGGTTTGTGGCGTAGGGTTGAGTCAAAGGCATCCGGAATGACGTTCGGTGCGTTCTTGGCTACCCATTGGTTTGCGCCAGCAGGACTCTTTGTGAGCTCCCATTCGTACTTAAATAAGAACTTAAAATAATCGTGACTCCATTGCGCTGGTGTGGATGTCCAAGTCACTTCCAATCCGGATGTGATGGCATCTTTTCCTTTTCCAGTTTGGTAGGTACTCTTCCACCCCAAACCTTGTTGTTCAATGGCAGCCCCTTCCGGTTCAACGCCAACATGTGTTGCTGGACCTGCGCCGTGTGTTTTTCCAAAGGAGTGTCCACCAGCTATGAGTGCCACTGTTTCTTCGTCGTTCATTCCCATTCGACCAAAAGTCTCACGAATGTCTTTTGCAGAAGCCAATGGATCTGGATTACCGTTTGGTCCTTCTGGATTCACATAAATGAGCCCCATTTGCACAGCTGCCAAGGGATTTTCGAGTTTACGTCCTTCTGCATAGCGCTTGTCCTCCAACCACTTTTTCTCTGATCCCCAATACACGTCGTATTCTGGTTCCCAAACGTCTTCACGTCCACCAGAGAACCCAAATGTGTCAAATCCCATAGATTCCAAAGCCACATTTCCGGCAAGAACCATCAAGTCGGCCCAACTGATTTTCGCACCATACTTTTGTTTGATTGGCCACAAGAGTCTTCGTGCTTTGTCCAAATTGGCATTGTCTGGCCAACTGTTGAGTGGTGCAAAACGCTGTTGTCCAGCTGAAGAACCACCGCGACCATCCCCACTTCGGTATGTACCGGCGCTATGCCAAGCCATGCGAATGAAGAGAGGTCCATAGTTGCCGTAGTCGGCAGGCCACCATTCCTGAGAAGTTGTCAATAAGGTTTTGATTTCATTTTTGAGCGCGAAATAATCCAAACTTGCAAACGCTTCGCGGTAGTCGAATTGCGGACCCATCGGGTTCGTTAAAGACGAATTTTGACGCAATACACTTAAGTTGAGTTGATTTGGCCACCAATCGCTATTCGTTGGTCCTCCTCCTTTTGGATGAGTTAAAGAATCAAGACCAGCTGAACTCGTTGACGTTGACGTTTCGGTCATTTGTCCATGATTCACTGGACATTTTGCCTGACTTTCGGAATTTTTCTGTGCCATACTCGGTAAGGCCGTAAGAAGACCGATGGATAAGATTACATGTTTCATAAAAACTACTTTTATCGCGTTTGACGGCGAAGTTAGCGGGTATTTGCCATTGCTAAAATTGATTGTATCTATAAAGCTATTGAAATAATCTATACACTTTTTGAAGTCTGACGAAAGCCCTATTTTTTCCAAATGCACGTCATGCTTTGGTCGTCTCAATAGTTTCCATTATTTTCGAAGCAACACAGAACCAGCCAACTACTATGAAAACACCTTTGTTTATCTGCGCATTTTTTTTATTGGCCCTTTCGACATTGAGTTACGCTCAGTGCTCGCGGACCATTCCGGCCAACGCCAATGTGGTAAGCGCGTCACAAATCGTAAATGGAGGATTCACTCCACAGTGGGTTTGTCCAAACGACACTTTATTTTCTGATGGAGGGATCTTTTTAGCCTTTCTAGAGTCGAATTCGACCATGGTAACTGGCGGAGGAATTGACACCATTTATGTCAAGAACGGTGCAAAAGTGATCATGAATGGAGGTATTCATGTCTTTATTCATGAGCCGAGTGCACAGTTTCAAGTTTCCGGTGGGAATCCGACCTATATTCCGTGTGCGAGTTTAATTTTTGACTATTCCATAGCACCATCGACTGGCTGCGGACCGATCTGTAACCTTACTCTAGCTTGCGCGCCGAGCAATGCCTTGTGCAATGGGAATACAACAGGAGCTATTTCAGTCAACACCGCCAATGGAGCTGGACCCTTCAGCTATACAGTTTCACCGGCAAACATCAGTGGCGTTTCGAGCACGAGTGCCTTCACTGTTCCTAACCTCGCTTTGGGAACGTATTTCATCGCCGTGACCGATGCCAACGGATGTACTTCAAGTGGTTCAGCCACCATTTCTGAGCCCCCCGCATTGCTGTCTACCGTCCTTGAGCTCAACAATGTCGATTGCTTTGGTGGCAATTCGGGCTACATTCATGTCGGAACAATTGGAGGAACTCAGCCCTACACCTATTCGTGGTCGAACGGCGCGACGGATGATTTCCCGATCTATTTGACCGCAGGAACCTACACATCCACCGTGACTGATGCCAATGGCTGCACCTACCAGCTGAGCACCACAATCTCCGAACCGCAAGCCATCACGGTCACGATCATGCAAAGCGGAAATACCTTGAGCACGAGCATAAGTGGCGGAACGGGTCCCTATACCTATGGTTGGAACACTGGAGAAACTACCTCAGGCATTGTTTGTCAGACACCTGGTGTATACAGCGTGACAGTTACAGATGTCAACGGATGCAGTGGAACGCAATCCTTCACCTACAGCACCTCGGGGATCGACGACCTTGTTTCGGGAGCAATGCATGCTTACCCCAATCCAGTTGTGGATGAGTTGACTGTTGTGGTGAGTGAAGCCTTGGTTGGAAGTCGATATTCTGTCGTTGACTTCACGGGAAAACTCATATTTGAAGGTCAGCTTACATCCACGAGTACTTCAATTGATTTTGCAGGTATTCTTAGTGGAATGTACATGATTCGTTTAGATATTGGGGAGAATGTAAGGGTTGTGAGGGTTTAAAGCTCTCTGCTCATTTTCTAAAAAAAACTTGTCCTCGATAAATTTCCTAAACTGATTCGTTTAGTATGCATGAGCATTCTAATTCCCCAAGGGAAACACTGGCAAAAGCTGAGTGGATCGATTAAAATTCAGATCGACAACAACTTATTTCTCAACAATTCGGATGAATGGATTCCAATGAGTACCTATGTGCCATTTCCTTTGGATGAGGACCAAACTCTAGAGGCAATCTTTACCTCTTTTGTGGAATTTGATATGAATTCGAAGGCCGTTTACAAACGGATTGTGAGTGAGGTGAAGGATGTTCAACTTGAGAAGTAATTTCTGTACCAACACCACCTTTACTCCCTATTGAAACTGGTCACATCCTCAGCCAATAAGTTACCCAGCTGACAGAACTTCGCACGAAGTAATCGTCTTCTGAGTCTGGTTGATATGGATAGGTCATTTTGTACAAATATTCTTGAATGTCACAATCAGGTGTCAAGATGTACAAATTCAATAATGGTGTATTGGAAAACTCTTGGTCAAGATAGGTGAGTAAAACCTTTTGTTTAAGAGGTAACCCGCGCCAAATTCGGTCGAATTCCAGATTCACTTTTTCTTCATCCACAGTTCCATTGGACACGACATCAGCATCTTTAAAAAATGTAGTAAATGCTGTATTTAACAAATCGAAGAAACATGCATCGCTTCCACAATCGCATGATTTTTCAATCGCCACTAAGGGCATAGTGGCCATAATGTCCCCCCACAATTGCGGATATGCGTCGGATGGTGTTTCGTGTTCTATTTTTAAAAGCCCGGAAATCACCGAATGATGCCTCCAATTTTTATTGGATTTGATGAGTCTTTGTTCAAACGCAACCTGAATCAGTGAAAGTACTGAAGTTTCATAGACTGCCGTTTCACTATAATCATCAAAGATCGTTTTCAATACCGATGCGAGAAAATCCTTTCCTTCTGCAGCTTTGTATACTTTCTTGAGTAGGTCCACATCCTTTAAAAGACTTTTTCCAAAAGACGTATCGTTGATACCCATGCAAACAGTTTCGTTTTTAAAGGTCATGTCAAGCGTGTAGCGTTGATCTTTGACATTGTGAGCAAGATCGATGACCATATTGATTTCCACAAAAATTCCCATCGATGAAATGTTCAGTATAGACTCACCCTCTTCATTGAAATAACGATAAAGCCAATTTGTGATTTCAAATCGAGGAAGATAGAGCTGATCAATTTCGTTGTAAGCTAATTTCTTTTGCAGAAAAACGAAGTGAAAAAGTAATTTTTTTTGCGCTGCGAAAAAGCTCATCGTTTTGCCTTCTTCGATCAACTCAACATCGAAGTCCGATTTAATTTGTGCAATCATAAGTGTTGTATTTCAGTTTTAATGAGGAAAACTAGATGATGAAGATAATTAAATCGACGGATTTATACTTATTTGAAGAATCAGTTCCATATGTATAATTATTTAGTAGTTTTAAATACACAAAAAACTATGTATGATTACAACAATTTCTTCTTCAAATGGTGATTTTCAGTTATCAGAATTACTGAAGACTGGTTTGATTTTCAAGAGCAGTGAAATGAACTGGAAAAATGCCATGGAAGCAGCTAAAAAACTTGGAGATGGCTGGCGTTTACCAACATTTGCTGAATTTAAGATACTACAAACTGAAACAGAACTTATTTCTCAATATGACATGGTATTTTGGTCCTATGATGAGTACGAAGAGAATACAGAATGTGCATACATTTGGGACATATCTGGTATTTTGACAGGTCATTGGAATAAAGAAGAATCCTCTTTTCAAGCAATTGCAATACGAATTCTTTGATGGACCACTGTCCAATTTAAAGTATTTACTATTTTCGGGGAACTAGAAATCTGAACATGAAGCACATCTCTGTTGTTGCCGCTGTTATTATCCACGAGAACAAGATCTTAAGTGTTCGACGTGGACCTGCGAAATACGCGTACATCTCCGAAAAATGGGAGTTTCCCGGTGGCAAAGTGGAAGAAGGCGAGACAAAAATCGAGGCCCTGAAGCGTGAGATCCGTGAGGAATTGCACATGGACATTTCTGTCGATGCATATCTGACGACTGTTCAACACCCTTACCCCGACTTTCACTTGACCATGGATACCTTCTTGTGCAGTTGCGCCGATGACACACTCACATTAACGGAACACAGCGACTTTAAATGGCTCGATAATAGTGAATTAAATGCTTTGGATTGGGCTGCAGCGGATGTTCCGATAGTGGAGAAATTGCTTCTTGGTTAAAACACACCCCGTCGAAGACCATCTCTACGATTACCTCACTGATCAAGGGGCCTAAGTTCTACCGCACTCACTCTCCACCCTCACTCTGCGCATCCGCTGCCTTCTTCGACTTAATGGAGAAAAAAACATGCGTAAGTATATGCTTTAACATATAAAAAAGCTTAATAAAAAATAAATATATGCATTAACATATAATTTTGTATTTTTACACACTATTATATCTAAATACATATAATGAAGAATATCGCAGTATTTGTAAAAACGCACCGCAAGGAGGTGGAATTGACACAGGAAGAGTTTGCCGAACGAACGGGCGTGGCGCTCACGGTAATCCGTAAAATTGAGCAGGGAAAAACCAATCTCAACATGGATAAAGTGAATCAGGTTCTGAGCATGTTTGGTCATGAGTTGGCCGCAGTTCGAAGTGTTGACATCAAAAATGAATTGCCATGAGGAGCGCGCAGGTCTATTATCAAGAAACACTGGCCGGAATACTCACCGAAACAGATGAAGGTGAGTATCTCTTTCACTACGACGCAAGCTATGTGAATGAGCATCCCAATGACTTCATCACCTTCTCCATGCCTGTTTCCCATGAACTCTATCAAGATAAGCGCTTATTTCCATTTTTTGAAGGGTTAATTCCTGAAGGATGGTTGCTCGATATTGCCTCAAAAAGTTGGAAAATCAACCGAAACGACAGGATGGGATTATTAATGGTATGCTGCGGAAATTGTATCGGCGCTGTAAGTGTTAAACCAATACCAACCAACGATGCCGAATAAATGTTTGTATTGCTATGAACCCATAGAAGGTTCGACTGATTTCCATGAATCATGCGCAAAAAAATTCTTTGGAAGCACTTCTGCACCTGACCTGTCGTATAGTCTAGAAGATATGGCTGACCTGGCAACACAAGTGCTCGAACGAAGTGTAGCCGTGACAGGGGTTCAACCGAAACTATCCATGTCGTTAATCAAGAACAAAGCTGAAAATCACGACTACAGACTAACCGTGGTTGGTGCTCTTGGCGGGCATTACATCTTTAAACCACCGTCAACATATTTCCCCGACATGCCAGAAAATGAACATGTCACGATGCGCATAGCCCAGACATTCGGGATTAAGGTGGTCCAATCCAGTTTGATCCGGCTGGCATCAGGGGAATTATCCTACATTACCAAGCGCATCGATCGAACTAAGGGTGAAGAAAAAATCCACATGCTTGATTTTTTTCAGATTACGGAGGCATTCGACAAATACAGAAGTTCGATGGAAAAAGTGGGAAAAGCTATCAGAGAACATTCGAGTAACACGATGTTGGACTTGATCCTCTTTTTTGAACTGACAATCTTCAGTTTTATCACGGGAAACAATGACATGCATCTGAAGAACTTTTCAATGATCAAGTCTACATCCGGTTGGATTTTAGCCCCGGCTTATGACCTCTTAAACGTTCGAATCGCGAACCCCGCTGATAAGGAGGAACTTGCACTTACATTAGT
Organism: Crocinitomicaceae bacterium; assembly: GCA_044353545.1. Classification (GTDB taxonomy): domain Bacteria; phylum Bacteroidota; class Bacteroidia; order Flavobacteriales_D; family Crocinitomicaceae; genus M0103. The sequence goes on from JBILBT010000003.1 coordinate 7,614, forward strand.
AGGAAAAAAAAGAAACTTTTCACGTGCACATTTTGAGCGCTTCGGAGAAGGATTGGGACTAACACAAAAACAAATAAGTGGTGTTTTTCAACGATTTGAAAAAAAGAAGAAAAATGCAAAAGAATTGATCGACCAATCGTTCCTCTCCAATTCAATGAAGCAAGCTTATCTCACTATTCTAGATGAACGGTATGGGCGATTATTTGGCTAAAACCTACCGCACTCACTCTCCAGTCTCACTCTGCGCATCCGCTGCCTTCTTCGACTTGCGGTACAAATAGCTGTCGTAAATGAAGCGTTTGGCGAAGCGTACAGGCTTGTCGGTATTGAGAAACTTCTTGAACACATTGGCATTGACCCCAAAATACTCGTAGGTTGAACCGTCGGTAAAGGTGATTTCCAACAAAAGTCCTTTGTGTTTGAAGTCGAAAATCCCACACTCCATGATGGTTTGTTGGTACTCCGCTAGGTTGGCCTCTTTCGTTTCTGGAGCAATGCTCACCAAGAAATGATAGCCATCCACGACCTGTTGGCCCATCAAGGTGGCCTCCTCTTTCATTGGATCTCCATCCTGAAATTTATCGGGATGCCACTGCTTTACGAGTTTTCGGTAGGCAAGCTTCAATTCCGCCAGATCGATTTCGTTCTCAATTTGATAAAGTTTCTTGTATTCGTTGATGCGTTTCATAAAGCGTAATGTCGGGAGAGTCCCAATGGGAATGTGTGTAAATCTGTTTGTCGAAATGAATCGGCTTCTTGGTTCATGTTGCTGTCGTCTCGATAAAAAATAAAAATCAAAGACGCCGTAAAGGTAGCAAGAAAAACGGGTATGGGAGAGGGATCGGCTAAGCCCCCTAAAATGAAATGAATCTGCGTTGCTTATTCTTTTCTACAGGAGGGTCCCGCCTGAAGGAATCGGCTGCCGATGTGTAGACAAAAAATAGCAAGAATCAGGGACAATTGTGTTTGCTAGATACCCCAAATCATTTCTTTGCTCATGTTAAGTTAAGAAGAAGTAGAGAACAATAGACTAAAAATTTGAAATGGTCCATCTCGTTAGTCCATTCATTTGAAATGAGCATCCAGAGCACTCATTACTGGGAATATGTTTGTCCAATCTGTTATTGCTTTGACAGTTAGTCATTTGTTCTATTTAAAAGCCATATATTTGGGGGCTATATATCCTATGATTAAAAACACACTTCTCTCAATTTTGGTTTTGTTGCTTGCATCCATTGCAGGTGCACAAACCGCTGCATTTACCACGTCTCCAGCTGCTGTGAATGGCGTTGTAACCATTTGTCAAGGTTCCGAACTACTTTTCACCAACACCACTACAGGAAACGTGAATAATGTGAACTGGACATTTCAAGGCGGAAATCCAGGTAGTAGTAGCGCTAACGGACCACATGTTGTTTCATTTAATTCAACAGGAACGTTCAACGTTTCATTGGCTGTCAATGGTGGTTCTCCTACAACTATTCAGGTCGTTGTCGCCCAAAATAATTCTTCCCCAAATTTAAATTTAAATGTCGATATTGGCTGCGGGGGCGGATTTGGAACTTCAACATTTCTAGGCACCTCTTATTTTACTTCCTGCGGTGCAACTGGAGGAGATGTATTGTGTTTAACATCTAGCACAACAAACACAAACAGCAATTCAATCCATACCATATACTGGGGTGACGGCACCTCGAATACATATACCGGTTCGAATATCATTGCTGGAAACACGAATTTCCAACATTTTTACAATACGACGGGAACACTTTATTTAACCTACACGGTCCAGCAAACTTCAAGTGGATGTATTCGATCTGAGGTGACACCGGTTTATTTAGGCGCCAATCCAACTGCGACAATCACTCCAGGTGGGGTTCCAACACTGTGTAATCCTGGAAGTGTATTGTATAATATTTCACCTGGTGGGCAAAACACGATAGGAACTACATACACTATCAGTGTAAATGACGGCAGTACAGCGGTCACCTATAATCACCCGCCACCACCAAATTATTTACATGAGTTCAATACAGTTTCATGTGGAACCCAAACGACAATTAACAACACAACTTATCCAAATTCATTTCAAGCTTCCATCACGACTCAGAATGCCTGTGGAAGTGCGTCAAACGCTATTGGTCCAATTAACATTCAGAGTGCGCCTGTTGCAGAAATGTCGACCACTCCTGCGTTAACACCATACAACAATAACATCTGTGAGGGAAGTAATGTTATATTTAATGACATCTCAGTACCGGGAACAAACATCTCTTCAGCGCAAGGATATCTGTGTAACAACACTTACAAATTAATTTGGCGTCTATATGGCCCCTCGGGTTTAATTACCACAACAAACAATGCTTTTATTAATGTTCTATCAGGCAGTTTTGGGAGTTCTACGAATTTATTAGGAACTGGAAGTTGGTTAAACGGTGCCGCCAATGTGAATGTACAGTTCTTAACGCCAGGTAATTATAAAATGGTCTTATATATCGGTGGATTGGCTTACAATCCTTGTGGATTAGATTCTGTTGAGACTAACATTTGTGTTACACCAAATTTCCAGGTTGTATTAGACATTCCTTTTACAACAGGATGTTCGCCAATTACCGGATTGTTTCAAAACGATACCCAATCTCCATTTTGTGGACTTAACAATGTTTCTTCCTGGACAATCACACCCTCAAACCCTCAAAATTGTGGTCAGCCCTCTGCTGGATTTGTGAATGGTTCAAGCTCGAGCACCTTGAATGCAAATATTCAGTTTGGTGGACCCGGTGTTTATCAAATTGGGCTGACTAGTTCGCTAAGTTCACCAGTCTTTAGCAATACAACACCCCTTGGATGTGTTCCACGTTCAACATCTGCTACGATCACCATAAAATCCCCACCACAAGTTACGATTGCAGCTCCAGCGGCCATCTGCTCCGGTTCATCGTTTACACCTGTAGCCACGGTGAACAACTGTTATTCTACATCGCCTGTTACCTATTTATGGAATTTTAATCCAAACAATACGATCCCTTCCGGAAATGCGCCAACACCCTTAACTTCGACCTTGTTGAATCCAGGAGCAATTAGCTACCCGTCTTCTCAAGGTAGTCCATTTCCGTTTCAGTTGACCGCGACCAACGAATGCGGTTCAACCACTGCTAGTCAGACCATTACCGTTCAACCTGGAGTCGTTGTGACTCCTGGGAACTATGGGCCATTTTGCGTAAACTCTACGGTACAATTGGCTGGACAGGTCACTGGCGGATCAACAACAGGATACTGGACGTCAAATGTGCCCGGCGGTTCGTTTTCAGCGGCGGGAACGATTGCCAATTCGGGAGCCTTAAACAGCATTTACACACCTCCATCAAATTATACTGGAACGATTGTACTGACCCTAACGTCGGGTGCTCCACCAAGTCCTTGTCCAGTAGTTACTGCACAAACGAGCATTACTTTCAATTCTCAAGCTACTTCAAATGCTGGGACCTATGCCACGTGTATGGATCAAGGGGTCACCTTAAATGGTGTCATTGGCGGAGCTGCTTCTACCGCAACTTGGACTGCTACGAGTGGATCTTTTTCGAACGTCAACTCACTGACCTCTACATGGACTCCCCCAACTGGCTTTGTCGGTTCCACACAATTGACCTTAACAACCAACGACCCAACGGGGCCTTGTCAGTCAGCCACATCAACTGCAACGGTTACGGTTAAACCACTTCCTGTAGCGACGGTTGCCGCGACGATTGGTTCGATTTGTTCTGGAGCCAATGCTGTTTTCAACCTGACATCAAGTTTACCTTCAACAAGTTATAACTGGACGATTGTTACGCTCCCTCCAGGTGTTGTAGTGACTGCTTCAGGAACTATTGCTATTGCGGGGAATGGGGTATTGAGCTTGCCCATCGCGAATAACACAAGTACCCCACAAACCCTAACCTTTCAATTTACGCCAGTCGCCAATGGATGTTCAGGTCAAGCTGTTACCTCAACAGTTACCATTCAACCCGTTGCCACGGTACTCGCCTTAAGCAGCTTAACGGTTTGTCCGGGAGCGACAATCACACCCACGACCTTCCAATCCACTCCGACTGGTTCCACCTTTGCATGGTCGAATTCCAATACGGCTATTGGCACTTCTGCCAGTGGCTCAGGCCAGTTGTCATCATGGACAGCTCCTGTCAACAATGGAACAACAGCCATTACAGGAACCATTACAGTGACTCCAACTTTCAATGGATGTCTGGGAACATTATCGAATTTTACGGTGACGATTTCCCCTACTCCTGTTCTAACCAATACAAACCTGTCACAAGCCATTTGTTCGGGAGCAACTACGACGGCGGTCACCTGGACAAGCAACTTAACAGCATCGACATTTAACTGGACAGCCGCGGCGAGTTCTGCCAATTTGAGTGGCTTCACCGCTAGCGGATCCAGTAACTTGCCGACGATGACCATCACGAACAGTGGCACTACGGTAGAAACAGTAACCTATTCCGTTACACCAAACAAAAATGGTTGTAATGGAATACCGGTAAGCTACGTCATCACCGTGAACCCTATTCCTGCGCTTACACTCTCTCCAAACCAAACCGTTTGTGGAGGTATTGGCACAGCTGTGACTACGTTTACCAATACGGTTATTGGCGGTTCTTTTACTTATGCCTTACAGAATCCTGCCGCAGTCCCTGCAACCATTACCGGTTTCCCGACAACTGGTTCAGGACAACTTCCTGCTTCAACGATCAACAATGGCGGAACAAATGCCTACACACTGAACTATACCATTACTCCGAATGCGTTTGGCTGTAACGGACCTACTGGAACCTACTCGATTACAATAAACCCAGCCCCTGTTGCGACCTTTTCACAAGCCAATCAAGTCATCTGTACTGGCAATAATACATCGTCTGTGACCTTGTCAAGTACAACGTCCAATGTAACATTTTCATGGTCAGCGCAGAATCCTTTGCCGACTGGAATTGGAAACCTTAGCCCTACGACGGGAACGAATACAATCCCTGCATTCACGAACCTTATTAATACCACTACTTCTCCGATTGCTGTGACATTCACGGCCTTAGCAACAACAAGCGGAACGTCCCAATGTCCAGGTGCACCATCAAATTATACCATAACTGTAAATCCATCACCGAATGTGCAAGCATCGTTTACAAGCAACGATACACTCTGTAGTGCACAGAGTATTGGAATTCAACTTTCGTCAACCGTTTTAAACACTGCGTTTACATGGACGGCAACCAATGGAGCAGGTGTTTCGGGAGGAGCAAATTCTACCGCGCCCTCCTCTGTTATTTCCCAAGTATTGACGAATACCACGTCCTCTGTTGGCTTTGTGAATTATTCAATTACGCCTTCAGCCAATGGATGCAGTGGCGCACCTATAACCGTTACAGCCTATGTGAACCCTGTCGCTGTTGTTGGCAGTATATCCAATATTACAGTTTGTTCGAATACGACCGTTTCGATACCTTCTTTTGTTTCAGTTCCTTCCAATTCATCGATTTCTTGGACGTCAAACCAAGCACTATTCTCCATCGGCACGAGTGGATCGGGATCAATTTCACCTTGGACGGCACCAGTGAACAATGGGACCACTGCCATTATTGGAAACTTTACCGTAACGCCCACATTTAACAATTGCCCAGGAACGCCACGAAATTTCTCTGTTACCGTTCAACCATCTCCATCCGTTACGAACACTGTATTGACCCAAAGTATTTGCTCTGGAGTAAGTACCGTTCCTGTGAATTGGTCAAGTGGAATTTCCGGAGCCACTTTTTCATGGACAGCCCAAGCTAGCTCAGCGAATGTTAGTGGTTTTCCGGCGAGTGGAAATGGCAATCTTGCTGCACTTACTGGAATAACCAATACTGGAAATACCACTGAAACAGTTACCTTTTCCATTACTGCAACGGCTAATGGATGTGCGGGTTCACCTGTGAATTATATCCTGACTGTTTACCCAACGCCAACACTAACGTTATCTCCGTCACAAACCATTTGTAGTGGCAATGCGACTGCAGTTTCTTCGTTTACCAATTCCGTCTCCACAGGAACCATAACTTGGCAAACCAATCCTTCAGTAACAATTCCTCCTGCTGTGACAGGGTTTACCGCAAGTGGAACAGGACAACTTCCTACGATGACCTTGCAAAATACAGGAACATTACCCTTCAATTTGGTCTATAATGTTACACCATCCGCGAATGGATGTAACGGTGCTTTAGGGCAGTATACCATTACGATTAACCCAGCTCCATCGGTTCAGTTTTCACAAGCGAACCAAACCATTTGTAGCGGAGCCAATACCACACAAGTCAACGTATCATCGACAACTCCAGGTGTTACCTTTAGTTGGCAAGCTACTGTTCCATCTGGAATCAATAACTTCGTTACTACAAGTGGTACTGGGAATATCCCTGCATTCACGAACCTTGTGAACACAACGGTAAATCCCATCACCATTCCAATAAGTGTGACTCCAACCACGGCTGGATCAGCACTATGCCCGGGTACAGCAGCCCAGTATACGATTACGGTTAATCCAACACCAGTTGCAGCGTTCACATTTATAAGTAATGATACGATATGCAGTGGAGGACAGTTAAACATCAATCTGACGGCAAATACTTCAAATACACTTTTTACTTGGACAGCGATAAATGGTACCGGTGTTTCGGGAGCATCTAGCGTCACTGCCCCTCAAGTAAGTATACAACAACAACTCACCAACAATTCAACCTTTGTTGGTAATGCCATTTACACGGTAACACCGCAGTCAGGCGCGTGTTCAGGTCAGCTTCTTCAAATTACAGCATTCGTGAATCCAGTTGCGGTGACAAACCCTATTTCTTCACTCACATTTTGTGCTGGAGACCAGGTGGTAATCCCGACCTTTTCGAGCACACCAACAGGAGCTGTTTTTGCTTGGACCAATTCGAATACAGCTGTTGGGCTAAGCTCCAGTGGAACGGGAAATATATCCGCTTATACAGCTCCAGTGAATGCGACAAATAGTCCTATTGTTAGTACGATTCAGGTAACACCAACATTTAATGGCTGTCCGGGAACTCCGGCAACATTTACTTTAGGCATTAAACCGACACCTTCCATCAGTAATCAACCATTGACGCAAACAATATGTTCCGGAAGCGCGACATCTGCTGTACAATGGTCAACGGGAGTCACAGGTACGACCTATGCGTGGACATCGACTTCAAGCAGTGCCAATTTGACCGGATATACGATTTCGGGTAATGGCAATCTGCCTCAGATGACCGGAATTCAAAACGCCGGCAATACAACAGAAACAATAACTTATACTGTCACTCCTTCAGCTGCTGGGTGCTCTGGGTCGGCTGTATCCTATTCACTCGTTGTGAACCCATCGCCCGTTTTGACTTTACCGTCAAATCAAACACTTTGTAGTGGCGTTCCAACATTGGCGACACAATTCGTGAATTCTGTTTCTGGCGGAAGCTTTATTTGGAACCTTCAAGATCCTTTGAGTATACCGAGTACGATTTCGGGATACCAAAATTCAGGGACAGGACAACTTCCGTCAGCAACATTGACAAATTCAGGAACCTCCTCTTATCAATTGAATTATTCAATTACACCGACAGCGAACGGATGCAGTGGATCATCATTAACGTACTCGATTACCGTTTTACCGGCACCAGCAATTGCTTTTTCCATTCCTTCACAATCCATTTGTAACGGAAACACTACGCAATCGGTCACTTTATCCTCTGCCACCCCAAATGTAAATTACACGTGGTCAGCTGTAACTCCATTGCCTGCAGGAATTGGCAATCTGACGCCAACTTCAGGTACAACTTCGGTCATACCATCCTATAGTAACTTAACCAATTCGACGAGTTTGCCGATTGTGGTGACATTCACTGCACAAGCTATAACGAGTGGTTCAGCGACTTGTCCGGGTCAAACGGCCAATTATACCATTACAGTTAATCCGACTGCAGTGGGACAATTCAATTTTACTTCAAACGATAGCATTTGTAGCGGTGGTACTTTGTCTATTGCGCTGACGTCTACTACACCAAACACACAATTCACGTGGTCACAAGTTGCGTCTTCGGGAATAACTGGAGCCGCAAATTCTGTTTCTCCGGCACAAAATATAAGTCAAGTACTGACCAATACCGGGAACACTGTAGGATCCATTACGTACACCATAACACCAGTTTTAGGCACGTGCAATGGAAGTCCGATTCAAGCCATTGGGTATGTTAATCCAGTTGCACAACTTTCACCACTTGCTGCGATTTCCGCTTGTCCGAATGCAGCATTCAATCCGCCTTCATTCGTAGCGATTCCTTCTGGCTCCTCTTTTACGTGGACAAATACCAATCAAAATATTGGATTGGCTCAAAGTGGAAATGGACAACTTGCGGCATGGACTGCACCCGCGAACAATTCAACGGCTTCCATTACTTCTACCGTAACGGTTACACCCGTCTTTAATACCTGTTTAGGAACACCCGCTTCCTTTGGAATTACATTATTTCCAACACCGTCGATTACCAATTCTCCACTGAACCAAACCCTTTGTGAAGGTATAGCAAGCTCCCCAATAAATTTGACAAGTTCATTGAGTGGATCGACGTTGACATGGTCTTTTGCCAATGCGGGGACATCCTTAAGCGGGATGAACACCTCTAGTGGTAACAATCCATTACCGGCAATGACCATCAGCAACAGTGGCAATACCCAAGAGACGGTTATTTATTCCGTTCAAGCGAACAGTACAAATAACTGCACTAGCCCAGCGACTCAGTACACAATTAATATTAATCCGAATCCAACATTGAGTGGAGTTGTTGATCAAACGATCTGTTCCGGTTCGGTGGCCACTGCTACGAATTACCAGAACAGTGTTCAAGGAGGAGGATTTACCTGGAGTTTATTGAATACAGGAATTCCTTCAACGGTGACGAATTACCAAGCGGCAACAGGATCAGGCCAAGTGCCATCTAGCCAGATTTCAAATACGGGTTCTGCACCATACACCTTAAACTATTTAATTACGCCAACTGCTGTGAACTGCTCCGGAGTGGCCGATACGTTTTCGATAACGGTTATGCCATCGCCTGCAGTTCAGTTCGGTGGCGGGAATTCCCAAACGCTTTGTAGTGGACTTACTACAACTCCAATAACATTGACATCAACGACACCAAATGTTACATGGAACTGGACAGTTACTGCTCCTTCCGGTGTTTCTGGTGCACTTCCTGCATCCGGTCAAACTCAAAACATACCGGCGTTTACACTAAGTCACACTGCGAGTACAGCACAAACTGTGACAATCAGTGTAAGTGCTTCCACGCTCACAAATAGTTGTCCAGGAACACAAAACACGTATTCGATTATTGTGAATCCAATACCTGTTGCAACAGCAACCATCGTTGGCCCGACCACCATTTGTTCTAACAACACCTTAACTGTTAATTTAACCTCAACGGTTTCGAATACAAACTTCACCTGGACATCAACGGCTTCGCAAGGAATAACCGGAAACACAATTGCTTCGGGTACATCCATCGTGAATACTTTGATTAACAGTTCAACCACTGTTGGAACAGTAAATTATACCATTTCACCTGCTGCTTCAGGATGTTCCGGAAGTCCAACGACCGCAACTGTATTTGTTAACCCAGTCGCTGTTGTAATCGGTTTATCTAATTTAAGCTCCTGCCCAGGTGGACAGTTAGCTCCGAGTACGTTCCAAAGTAATCCTCCAAATGCGACATACAATTGGACGAATACAAATGCTGCAATTGGAATACTGAGCAGTGGAAGTGGCAATATCCCATCATGGAATGCGCCAGCAAATGGAACGGGTACAACGGTAACCGGAACCATTAATGTTACGCCAACATATGCAGGATGCGTTGGTTCACCATCAAGTTTTACCACAACCATTTTCCCAACCCCAAGTGTAACGAATTCGCCGCTGAACCAAACCGTTTGTGAAGGGGCATCAACAGCTTCTGTTAATTTCACATCCTCACTAATTGGGTCAGCACTGAATTGGAGTTATGTTTCTGCCGGAAATTCACTGTCCGCATACAATACGTCAACAGGAACATCCAACTTGCCTTCTATGGCAATAGGACATTCCGGCAGTACTCAACAATCGGTGATCTATTCAGTTCAAGCGATTAGCACCAATAGTTGCCCGAGCACACCCGTACAATACACGATTTTTGTAAATCCGAACCCAATTATTTCAGGAGTTCAGGATCAAACAGTTTGTTCAGGAGCGCCGACAACGCTTAGTAATTTCCAGAACAGTGTCACTGGAGGAAACTTCAACTGGACATTGCTCAATACCGGAATTCCAGCAACGGTGAATGGCTACTTATCCGTTTCAAGTACCGGACAAATTCCTTCAGCAACGATTACCAATACAGGGGCATCTGCCTATACCTTAAATTATCTTGTCACCCCAACAGCAACTGGATGTACGGGAATTGCAGACACCTTGTCCATCACAGTTATGCCTTCTGCAGTTGTACTATTTACTGGTGGCAATTCACAAGCAATTTGTAGTGGAAACACCTCCGTGGCTGTTTCGATGAGTAGTCCTACACCGAATGTGACGTGGAGTTGGAGTTTGTCGGCACCAGGTGCAGTGAGTGGTGCGCTTCCTTCAAGCGGACTATCATCCACTATTCCTGCCTATACCTTGAGTCAAAATGGCTCAACTCCGTTGAATGTTGTCTTTACAGTCAATGCAAGCACCACGTTAGGAAGTTGTCCGGGTGGTCAAGCGACGTATACCATTACGGTAAATCCTACGCCAATTGCAACGGCAGTTTTTGCGAGCAATGATACCGTATGTTCCAACTCACCTGTTACGCTAAATCTTTCCTCGTCGGTTGCGGGTACATCATATTCTTGGACGTCAATTGCGTCATCTGGAGTAACTGGAAATAGCAATGCTTCAGGACAGGTCATCAACAATACATTGGTCAATTCGACAGGATTATTGGGCACGGTGAACTACACCATTACCCCTACTGCTTCTTTGTGCCCAGGAACACCGATCAATGTCACCGCTGCCGTCAATCCAGTTGCTGTGATGACAGGATTAGTTAATATCAGCGCCTGTCCTGGAGGACAATTGACACCACCAACGTTCCAAAGTAATCCTCCGAATGCCACATTCACATGGGTGAATTCCAATCCTTCTATTGGAATCTCGAGCACGGGTACAGGAAACATTCCATCATGGACTGCGCCTACGAACCAAACTACAAGCGCATTGACCGGAACAGTTGCCGTTACCCCAACATACAACAATGGTTGTGCTGGAGTACCGTCAACGTTTACTGTTACCGTTCATCCAACTCCGCAAGTCACCACAACACCGATGACACAAACCTTGTGTGAATCTGTAGGAAGTCAGGCGGTTAATTTTACCTCAAACATACCATCAACCATTAACTGGACGTATGCTTCATCTGGCTCGAATATATCAGGATATGCTGCAGGAACAGGAGTAAACCCCTTGCCTTCAATGACTTTTTCCAACACAGGAAGTACGCAGCAGGCAATTGTTTATTCGGTTCAGGCTTCTACAAATGCTGGTTGCCAAAGCATCCCTGCAAACTACACATTTAACGTCAATCCTACACCAGTCTTGGTCTCTCCAGGTGGCCAAACCGTTTGTAGTGGTGCAGCGAGTACCTCGGTATCACTCAATGCCGATGTTACTGGTGCAACATATCTATGGAACGCTGTAAATCCGCCTATAGGACTGTCGGGCTTTACTCCTAATGGAGGTGGATCTATTCCATCAATGACCATTGTGAATAGCACAGCCAATTCACTTCAATTGGTGTATAATGTAACTCCTAGTGCTGGAGGATGTACTGGATCAAGCGTAAATTATACGTTTACTATTAATCCTTCGCCGACGATCAGTTTTTCATCAAGCAATCAATCCTTATGTTCCGGTAACAACAGCACTGCCGTTTTGCTTACTACATCTACACAAAATGCATCCATTTCATGGACGGCAGCAGTTCCTTCTGGTGTAACAGGATTTTCGAACACAACAGGAACATCCACTATCCCATCGTTCAATCTCATCAACAACACCCCTTCAAACTTAATAGCTACAATTAGTGCCTTGGCAACCACAACGGGTAGTACAGCATGTCCGGGAACAACAGCTACATATACCATAACGGTAAGTCCTCAAATAGGATTTACAACAGTGGTTGCAGACAATAGCCTGTGTAGTGGAGAAGACGCACAAATTCAATTGAATTCATCAGTAGCAGGAATTACTTATTCTACGGTTGTAAATGCTTCTGCTGGTATTTCTGGTGCTTCAAATGTGAATGGCTCGTTAATCGATCAAACATTAACAAATGCTTCAAACACTCAAGGTTCAGTAAGCTATTCGATAACAGCGAATGCTCCAGCGGGCAATATTTGTCCAAATCAAGCGACTACCATTCCAATTACTGTTGAACCTATTTCGACGGTACAGTATTCATTGCCTAATCAGGTGGTCTGTTCTGGAACCAACATACAAAGTGTAAACCTTTCCTCATCTGTTATCGGATCTTCTATTGCTTGGACGGCCACGACGCCAATCGGGATTTCTGGAATGCAGGCAAGCGGAACGACACTCATTCCTTCGTTAAACCTTACCAATTCCACCAATGCTCCATTGAATGTGGTAATCAGTGCAACTTCTGCGATCAACGGCTGCCCTGGTCCAGTTGCGACCTATCAAATCACCGTGCATCCTAACCCGACTTTAACGATTACACCTTCAATTCAAACCATCTGTAGCGGCACCTCATTTGTTTCAAACTTAAGTTCAAACGTTGCCAATACCAGCTTCAATTGGGTGGTGACACCTAATCCAGCGTTAAATGGAACGGCAAATGGATCGGGTAATGCGATTAACCAAACCTTGGTAAATTCGACCGCTCAACTTGAACAGGTAAGCTATACGGTTACCACAGTTGGACCAGGCCCAATTGCTGGATGTCCTGGACAAACTGGTATTCTTCTCATTGCTGTGAATCCTGTACCTACGGTTGTGTTTAACCAATCGAATCAAACCATTTGTTCGGGAACTTCAAATGCTGAAGTGTTGCTTTCTAGTGTTACATCAAATGCTCAGATTTCTTGGTCTGCAGCTATTCCAGCTGGAATAACAGGTGCGACGGCCAATGGAACGACAAGCATACCGGTTCAAAACCTTGTCAACACCACGAATACACCATTGTCTATTGTCTATACGTCGAGTGTTTCGACGAACACGGGAAATTGCAGCGGTCAATCTTCTACGTACTCGATTACAGTGAATCCGCTTCCAGCATTAAGTTTCTCTCAAGGAAACCAAGTGATTTGTTCTGGTGTAACATCTGCATCGGTCAATCTACAAACCAATTTGGCACCGACTGTTCCTGGAACATTGAATTATTCTTGGACCGCAGTTCAACCAAACGGAATGAGTGGTGTGGTCGTTTCAGGATCAAACACAATTCCAAGTCAAACCTTGGTTAATTCAAGTAACTCGTCATTAGTCGTTAATTATGTAGGTCAAGTTTCGTACACGAATAACAATACTTTTTGTGCTGGAGCAGGTGCAAACTATACCATTACGGTTAATCCATTGCCAGCAGTATTGGCAACGGTTTCTGATCCAATTATTTGTTCAGGGGATACGGCTCAAGTATGTTTTACATCCCCAGTGAGTGGTGTAAGTTTCAGTTATTCCGTTTTAACGAGCAATGGAATAACGGGTGCTTCCAATGGCACAGGCACTTGCTTAAATCAAGCTTTAGTGAATAATTTGTTGGCGCAAGGTAGCGCAACCTATACTGTTCAGGCAAATTCAAATGGCTGTTCGGGCGCCTCAACTACGGCCACAGTTTTGGTGAACCCACTTCCAGTTGTGAGTCCGTTGACTGCAATTGTTGTCTGTCCTTCACAATCCATCGCAGGAATTAACTTTGCCTCCACTCCACCGGGGGCAACCTTCAATTGGTCCAACTCAAATCCTTCTGTTGGACTTTCATCTTCCGGTATCGGACCAATTTCCGGATGGATAGCTCCAGCAAATTCGAGCGGTGGAAGTTATGTGGGTACAGTATCTTTAAATTCTACATTATCAGGTTGTACTGGTCCAAACACCTCGTTTAATATAACGGTGAATCCAACCCCTAGCTTGGACGTAACACCTCAACTAGTCACCATTTGTTCTGGACAAACGGCCAACTTGTCTTTTGTTTCGAACGTACCGAATGCTTCATTCTCATGGACCGTTGCTTCGACGAATGTAAACGGAGCAAGCAATGGATCGGGTGGTAATGGTACGTTCACCTTGAATCAAAACTTGATTGCAACGGGGAGTGCCGTTGGAAATGCCGTTTACACTGTTACGCCACAGGCAAACACTTGTTTTGGCAATCCGGTTCAAGTTCCTGTAACTGTAAATCCGAATCCAAATGTGTTGATTAGTCCGTCAAGTCAAACCTTATGCAGTGGTGAAACAACAGCAATGTCTTTGTCTAGTGATTTTTCTGGGACAACCTTTGGCTGGACAGTTTCTGCAAATGCTGCTGTCACAGGTGCATTTAATGGATCTGGAAATGTCATTCAACAGGTGCTTACAAACAGTTCGGTTCTACCTCAATTAGTGACCTATACAATAACCCCATCATTGAACGGATGTAATGGTACCCCAGTAAGTGTTACCGTCTCAGTGAATCCAACACCTGCCGTGTCGCCATCGGTTATAAATCAAACGATTTGTTCAGGTCAGAGCACCAACATCTTGCTCAACGCAAACGTTTCAAACACAACATTCAACTACACATTTGTTTCTGATCCTGGAGTTTTAGGCGCAAACAACGGAACAACGTCACCTATTCTACAGCAATTGACGAATACAACTTCACAGGCAGCACAAGTCGTTTACACCATCATCCCAACAGCAAACACATGCGTAGGGAATGCTGTATCTGCGACCGTTACCGTAAATCCGGTGGCTTCGGTACTTCCGTCGGCTAATCAACTCACGTTCTGTAGTGGTCAGAATGCTGTTGCTCAATTGTCGAGTAATGTTGCGGGTGCGACTTTCAACTGGACCGTAACACCGAATGCCCAATTAACAGGACAAGCAGGTGGCAATGGGAACACCATTAACCAACAGGTAACGAACAACTCATTCCTTGTTCAGAATTTCAATTATGTCATTACCCCTACCTTCGGGTCTTGCCCTGGAACGCAATACAATCTGCCAGTTACGGTGAATCCATTGCCGCAAATTTTCCCCGGAGCACAGGTAAATACGTGTATTTCCAACCAACCATTCTTGCTTTCTGGGTACACACCAACAGGAGGAACATGGCAAGGCACAGGTATTACCAACAGCGTGACAGGTGAGTTTTCTCCTCCTGTGGCTGGAGTAGGACAATTCAACTTGGTTTACACTTATACGAATCCTGCTACCGGGTGTACAAATTCAGGTGTGAAAGTTGTTCAAGTCAACCCATTGCCGGTTCCTCAATTTACGATGGACACGTTAAAGTGTACCAACACGAATGTCACCATTGTGAATAACTCCATCGGCAGCTCAAGTTATTTCTGGGAATTTGGAAACGGTGCAACCTCAACTGTTCAAAATCCAATCTATCAGTTTCCTCAGGGAGGAACCTATACGGTTCAATTAACAGCGACTTCGCCTCAGGGGTGTGTGGATTCAATTTCTCAAACAATCACCATTATTACCAATCCGATAACATCGTTTGTTCCAACCTCAAATCTCGGCTGTGGTCCACTTGATGTAAACTTCGCGAATACCACTACAGGAAGTTATATCACTTCGTATTTCTGGAATTTTGGTTATCCTGCCAATGGTCCATTCTCCATTCAGCAGAATCCTGGAACAATTACCTTCCCTTCGCCTAATTTGCAAGACACGAGCTACATTATTTCCTTATCTGCAACAAATCAATGTGGAACAACTTCCTATTTGGATACGATCCTTGTGAAACCTACTCCTATTGCATCTTTTGGAACATCGGTAAGTACAGGCTGTTCTCCTTTGAGCGTGAACTTCTTGAACACGTCCATTGGAAGTCCGACAAATTTCATTTGGAGTTTTGGAGATGGTTCATTTAGCACACAGCAGAACCCTTCGCATGTATTCACAACACCAACAAATGACACCACCTTCAATGTGATGTTGATTGCGATAAACGATTGTGGATCAGACACTACCTACTTCCCAATCTATGTCTTACCGAATACCGTGACCTCGTTCTTCAATACGAATCCAACGGCAGGATGTGCACCTTTAGATGTAGAGTTCACCAATTTCTCTCTTGGATCCACAACCTATTACTGGAATTTTGGGGATGGTCAGGTATCCAATGCCCAAAGTCCATCGCATGTTTATACTGGAGCGGGCAACTTCACTGCTCAGCTGATTGCGAGTAACGGATGTGCGTACGATACGTCCAACATTACCATTACTGTATATCCAAAACCAAACGTTTCTTTCAACGTTCAGCAGAGCTCACTTTGTACGAATGAGGATTTCGTCTTTGTGAATTCTTCCGTTCAGTTGTCAAATGTTGTTTGGTCCTTTGGTGATGGAACGGGAAGCAACGTATACAGCCCAACACATGATTATTCAACTGCAGGAACATTTGTGGTGTCTTTGGTTGGATCTTCATCGGTTAATGGATGTCTTGACACCGCTTATCAAACTATAAACGTCATTCAAGGTCCGGATTTACAGTACGATGAATACGTGTTTGAAGGGTGCTTACCGCAAACAATCCAGTTCAATGAGCTTTCAAATACTGCCACTTCTGCGGTGTGGGATTTTGACGATGGAACACAAGGCATAGGTCCTTCAGCGACGCACACCTACACAAGTGCCGGAACCTTTGCACCGGTTGTTATCGCTCAAAATGCATTTGGATGTACGGATACCGCAACGTTCACGGTTATCGTTCATCCCAATCCGATTGCTGCCTTCCAATTGTCTGATGTTGCTATTTGTGACCTCCCTGTTAACATCAGTACCAACAACTTGTCTCAAGGTGCGGTATCGTATAGCTGGGATTTTGATAACGGAACGACCTCTGTGTTAAATGCTCCACAGGTCACGTATGTTCTATCTGGTTTGTATGAGGTGAGTTTGATCGCCTACAATCAGTTTGGATGTGCAGACACTGCCTACGAAAATGTGAATGTGTTACCGCGTCCAGTGGCCAACTTTACCCCTGATCTTACCTCTGGGTGTGAGGATTTAACCATCAATTTTACAAATACCTCTTCAGGTGCAACAAGTTACCTGTGGGAATTTGGAGACAGCACATCGGTTCAAGCTGTTTCGCCAGGCCACACGTATTATAATCCTGGTACATATTCGGTAAGTTTGATTGCCTACAATGATTTTGGTTGTGCGGATACAATCACTTATGAAAACTTGATCAATGTCTTTTTGGTACCACAAGCCGGGTTCTCCGTTTCTCCAGCAGAGTTTTTCATTGATGAACCATTGATTTCGCTCATAAACACGGCGAATTTCTATGAAACAGGTGAATACATCTTTGGAACTGGGGAGATTTACGATATCAGTACGATGTCTTACAACTTCAATGTTCCTGATTCAGGTAATTATATGATTACTCAAATTGTGTATACGGAAACAGGTTGTGTCGATACTGCAACGGCATGGGTTCACGTAAGTTTAGCGCCAACGTTGTATGTTCCAAACGCATTTACTCCCGATCTGGATGGTGAGAATGACGAATGGATTCCAGTTGCATCAGGATTTAAATCCATTACTGTGCGGGTATTCAACCGATGGGGTGAAGAAATTTTCGTTACAAACGATTTGACAAACAAATGGGATGGCACCTACTTTGGCCTTCCTTGTCAAGTTGGGGTTTACACTTGGAGTATCTATGGGCGTGATGAAAATGATGAGTTGATCATAAAACATGGTCATGTAAGTTTGGTGCGATAGTAGAATTGAGTTGACATTCTTCGGAACGCTGAACACGATGTGTTGATTTTTAGGATATCCATAGCGGCTCTTGTTCCCCAATGGATTATATTCATGGAAATCTATTTGTTTACCAAAGGCAGTCTGGCGGGGACATTGAAATGGCTTTCTTAACCATTGCCTCGTGTCTATTTTTCCTTTTACTTTGGGATTGATCAATTTCAATTGGGACTGGGAGAGACACGAATTTATGCTTTTGAACCATTACAAGTATCCCGATTCGCTCTGGAAACCACTTCTAGACACCTGCCTTCGACTTCATATTATCAGAAATCTACCACCCCCGTCAAAAGCCCATTGAAAAGAGGTGCTTTGGAATTTTAAGTACTGCTTTGGAATAGTTGTCCTACCTTTACCTTTCTTAAGTCAGAATTTATATGCCCTTTTCATCCCTTGGTCTTTCTCCCCATTTAGTCGCAGCCCTTGCTCAATTAGACTTCCAAAAACCCTATCCCATTCAGGAACAGGTAATCCCTGAAGTACTTAAGGGGAAAGATGTGCTTGGCATTGCCCAAACAGGATCAGGAAAAACAGCATCTTATGTGTTGCCTGTGTTGTCCTTGCTGGAGAAAACAGAAACAAAACGAAACCGAGCCATTGAAGCGTTGGTGGTTGTTCCAACGCGTGAGTTGGCGCTGCAAGTGCAGGAGGTGTTCGGGAATTTCACTTCTTTTCTGGAACCACGCTTGAAATCGATGGCTGTGTACGGCGGCGTCTCCATCAATCCACAAATGAAGGCACTCATCGGTGTCCGCGTATTGGTGGCGACACCCGGAAGATTGATTGAACTCGTTGAATCCAATGCGCTGACCTTATCGGAAGTGCAGATCCTAGTGATCGATGAAGCCGACAAAATGCTGAATCTTGGGTTCAAAGAGGAGATGGACAAGATCATTTCGATGTTGCCGAAAAAAAGACAGAACTTGCTTTTTTCAGCCACACTTGCTGAGGATGTTCAGTCGATTACGCAATTGATTTTAAACGACCCCATCGTAGTTAAGGTCGAAGCCGAAAAAGAAAACATTGATCTCATCTCACAAAACGCTTATTTTGTGTCTGAGGAGCGCAAGGGACCACTCCTACGTTATTTGATCAAACACAATGAGATGCAACAGGTGTTGGTCTTCACCTCATCGGTCTATCAAACAGAAAATGTGGCTGAAAAACTGAGGAAGCACGGGATCCAAGCGAATTGCATCCACAGTAAAAAAAGTCAGGAAGCGCGCACAAAAGCACTGAAAAGTTTCAAGGAAGGACACATGCGCGTTCTGGTAGCCACCGATTTGATTGCCCGTGGGATCGACATTCAATTCCTACCCTACGTAATCAACTACGAACTTCCGCGATCACCCAAAGATTACATACATCGCATTGGTCGAACAGGCCGAGCGGAAAATCCCGGAGAAGCCATTTCGCTCATCACCCCTGACGAACAGCAGCATTTCCGTGTGATTCAAAAGAAAATGAAAAAATGGGTGACGATGATTGATAGCGAATCTGTTGATCTTAAGGGGTTTTAAGCGAGTAGAATGTTATTCCAAGCCCTCTCTGAATACATTAGAACTTTACGGGGAAGCCCAATTTTTTTTTGTGTTAAGCATCATTTCTGAATGCTGTCCATATGACGCTTGTTAAAAATTAAAAACGAATATCCAAAGTAAAATCAGTTAACGGAACTTATCACAAGGACATCAAAAATTCCTTTGCGCTCATCTGTACCGAAACATGATTGGGTGATGTTGTTTCCTCATCGAATGGATTTACCCGAATCAAAGGAACATCAGTTAACGTAAAGGACTCCGCGGCGTTTCGAATGGTACGGATTGTTTTACCCGCTCCAATTTCAATGGCTACTAGCTTTCTTTTCGTGGCCTTCATTTCTTTACACCACTTGATATATCTCATTTGTTGATGGGTAGAACGAATCGGAATCCAAAACCAATCTCCAAACAACAAGACATTTGGTCTGCATATGCTTCCACAATTGGGGCAAGTAGGCAGGTCCTCAAGTTGTAAATTATCTGTTTTGATTTCTGGTGTTATCCACACTTCACGTTCAAGAATATCTAAGCATTGCATATAATTGACCGAACCGTGACATTCAAAAATGCTGTGTTCATCAAACCCCGCCTTCAAAAAGTGTTCATCAACGTTTGAGGTGACAATAAAATG
>JBILBT010000357.1:0-2728 GCA_044353545.1 Crocinitomicaceae bacterium
TTAAGGTGTTTAAAACAAAGAATGGCCGCAATGTCATCGATGGTAGAGGTATTGAGCCAGATGTGAAGGTAGAATTGGAAAATCTCAGCCGTTTGACGGCCACTATTTATGCCAACAATTTGATTTTCAACTATGCCACGCGCTATCACATTGCCCATGCAAGCATCGCTGAAGCAGGTAAATTTGCTTTGACAGATGCTGAATACGACGATTTTAAAAAATATGTGTTGACCGAGGAGTTCACCTATTCCACCGCCTCTGAAGAGATGCTCAAGAAAATGAAGGAGACCGCTGAAAAAGAAGGCTTTTATGAAGATTCCAAAACCGAATACGAAGCCTTGATGGCGCGTGTTGTTCCATCCAAAGAACGTGATCTTGAAAAGTTCCGAAGTGAAATTAAATACTTGCTTGAGAATGAGATTATTTCAAGATACTACTATCAAAAAGGCCGTGCAATGGACGCTTTTCGAAATGACTTATATGTCGAAAAGGCCTTAGAAATTTTAAAGACCCGAAGCACCTACAATACTATTCTGGGAATTTAATCGTTTCACCACCGGAACTAACTGTATTTAACGATGGCATTGCTCCGTTCCGGATCTTCATTTCACACAAACTTCCATTTCTTTGGAGCCGTCGTTTTGGCGATTGGAATTCCCTGCAGCACGGTGCTGATGTCCATTGGTACGATGATTCTGGCCTTGGCTTTCCTGCTTGAATGGAACTGGAAAGAAAAATGGGAACATTTGCGCTTGAACATGAAGCTGAGCTTAACTGCACAAAAGATGCTTGGTGGCAATGTGTTGATTCATCTTTGTCTTGCGTTTTTTACCCTTCATATTATTGGCCTTTCCTATTCACACGACTGGGACTATGCCTTGAACGACATCAGAGTGAAACTGCCGCTCTTGGTACTTCCTTTGGTCTTGGGCGCACGACCGGCCTTCGATCAGAAAAAGTTGCACATTCTCCTCGTGCTCTATGTGCTCACCTTGTTGGTAACGTCAGCCATTAATTTTCTGTCGTACCAGCACCTTATTGGACATCGCACCTATGACGATATCCGTGGCATGTCGCAGTTTGGTTCACACATACGCTATGGCATACAAATCGGATTTGCTGCAGGTTTATCGTTCTACTTCATCCGCATTTTTTCGAAAAAATGGATCCTTTTCTGGATGCTGCTGATTCTCTGGTTTGCATTTTACACCTATTACAGTCAAATTCTTTCTGGGGCTTTGGCCTTGCTCATCGCGATAGGTATGATGGCCTTCGAATTTTTACGTCATCGCAGCAGAAAATTGGCGATGATTTCAGCTGCCCTTTTGCTCTCGCTCATCTTATTTCCGATCATCTACATTCTCATTCCTGTAAAACAAACGCAATACTCACGTGACAAATTGGATAAATTCACGGCCCAGGGCAATCCTTATGTGCACGACTTGCGTACAGACATGTTTGCGGAAGGCAAAGCAATTTTTGTTTATGTCTGTGAAAAGGAACTCAGAAGTTCTTGGAATTCGCGTTCCAAACTCAGCTACGACAGCCTCGACATCAAAGGGTTTCCGGTGAAGTTCACCCTCATGCGCTACCTCACGTCTATGGATTTACGCAAAGATGCTGAAGGTGTTTCGAAGTTGTCGCATGCAGATCTTCAGGCTATTGAACATGGTGTAGCCAGCACTGCAGAATCAAAGTCTGGTTTGCTTGGACGCATTGAAGGCATTCGGTACCAGCTGCATCATCCTGGTGAAGCCAATGGACACTCCCTTTGGCAGCGGATTGAATATTGGAAAACGGGATTCCGAATCCTAAATAAGCACCTTTTGATCGGCGTAGGAACTGGAGATGTACAACATGCCTTTGACCAGCAATACGAGAGTGATCAATCGAAGCTCTTGCCTGAAAATCGTCACCGCGCGCACAACTCCTACCTCACGGCTTGGATCAGTTTCGGTGTTGTTGGATTCTTGCTTTTCCTTTGGATGATTGTACGGTTTTTACGCATTCAATGGCGCACGCACTACTTTCCAGGGTTTGTATTTATTCTGATCAGTATCGTGACATTTTTGATTGAAGACAGTCTAGAAACGCAGATGGGAGTTACCTTCTTTGCGTACTTCTTTGCGCTCTTTATGATTCCACCGCAGGAACAAGATCCTTCGCGTCCTGATCCATCCGCTTAAAGGCCCATTTCAGCAGGAACGGAGTCGTCAAGGTCGTCACCAATCCCATAACCACAAGCATCGAGAAGATTTCCACATTGATCAATCCGGCTCGGAACGCGATGTTGGCAATCACCAATTCCATAATTCCTCGCGCATTCAAACCAAAACCTAAGGTTACCGCTTGACGGTGATTCAATCGTGCATAACGACCTCCAATATATCCACCGATGATCTTCGATGCAAAGGAAACGACAATAATTGAAGCCAATAACCAATAATTTGTGATTGAACCAAACTTGAATTCAAGACCAATTCCTGCAAAAAAGATCGGCGCCAAGAAGCCCATCGCCATGCTGTTGGTGGTTTTGTGAAAGGTTTCTATGTGTTTTTCTCCAACCAAATCTTTGCTCAGCAACATCGACGCGAAAAAGGCTCCAATGATAAAGTGTAAGCCAATGGATTCTGTTAAAGTGGAAAATATAAGAATGAACACGAAGAATATCGCAAACAAAGACTCTTTACCCCGCAATACCAAGAGCAACTTATTGAGTTGGGATTCA
>JBILBT010000004.1:0-27673 GCA_044353545.1 Crocinitomicaceae bacterium
AGTTAATCGCTGAAATGTTAGGTGGATATATGGCTGGTGTAACAGTTTCAGGTGTACTTTGGGCAGTGTTCCAAAATAACGCAGGTGGTGCTTGGGACAACGCGAAGAAGTCTTTCGAAGCTGGTGTCATGATCAACGGTGAAATGACGTATAAAGGTTCTGATGCCCATAAAGCGGCAGTTACTGGTGATACAGTTGGAGATCCATTCAAAGATACCTCTGGTCCGTCTATGAACATCTTGATTAAATTGACATGCCTTATTGGATTGGTTATCGCTCCAATACTTGGAAATGGTCACGGTGATGCGTCAAAAGATGCAGCTTGTGGAATGGACAAGTGTCATGGGAAAATGGAATGTTCGAAAGACATGAAGGATTGCCACGGGAATATGAGTGCTTGCGATGCACACAACAAAGGTGAATACATGATCGGAAAATGTGACATGCGTGAGTGTGCTAAAATGACGAAAGACGAATGTGCAGCAATGTGTGATTCATTGAAATGTACTCCTGAAGAAAAAGCAATGTGTATGGCACATTACGACGAGAATGGAAAGTTCATGGGCGGAAATGAGTGCACAAAAAAATCAGCGTGTTGCTCGAAAAAGTCTCACAAAAAAGGTCATTGATCTTTTAGGATGAAAAAATTGGTAAAGGGTCTGCTTCAGCAGGCCCTTTTTCGTTCGTATAAGTAACATTTTATCCCCTTTTCCGTTTCGACTTGTATGCGTTTTTATCTCTGTATTTTTATCCTTTTTTCGTTTGTCGGCAATGCGCAATTGCGCTTCGAAACGGTGAATTGCGATTTCGGTGTGCTCGAATCGTATGATGATCGTTTCGTGGATATTAAGGTGTCGAATATCGGCTCAAAAAAGGAATACATCCTCAGCGTAAAAAAGCCAGCAGAGGTGACGTATGTCGCGGCAAGCGATCGAATAGGCGCAGATAGCTCCATGTACATCCGTTTTCAAGTCAATCCATCCCTTAAAGGTCGATTTTCATATGACATTGATGTATTTACAAGTGATCGGGCAGCAGCCACCCGGATTCGTCTCTCAGGAACAATCAATGAAGTACCAACAGACAACCTTTCTGCCTTTACTGCATGTCCAGATTTTAGTGTGCGTCCGGCGGGAAATAGCCAAAAATTTGAACTTACTGTAATCACTATTGATGCGGAAGACAAAAAACCATTAGATCTTTCTACGGTATCCATGATCCAGAATGGAACTCCTGTTTGGATGATGCGAACAGATAAGAATGGAAAAATTAATGAAGATGCAAGCATAGGATTCAGTTATTTCTATGCGGTACATGAGGGTTATTTTCCCGAAGAACTTGGGGCATACATCAACTTCAATCGGCACGGAATCATTATTCCAATGCGCAAAGGACCAGTTGTATTAACACCTGAGCCTGAGCTTGTCTCTACCACGAGTGACACGAGTATTGAAATCATTCTTGATGAGCAACTGAATCAGGAGGTCTCTAGCTCAAGTGCAGAAATTCCGATAGAATTAAGCACTCTCGATGAGGATGATTTCTCCACCACGCACTTCAAACCTGTAAATATTGTATTCATTCTTGACGTCTCGTCCTCCATGCGTCAAAGTGATAAAATGGAGTTGATGAAGTACTCACTGTTTCAATTAATCGATATGCTTCGTGCTGAAGACCGAATGGGAATTGTGACCTATGCGACAGATACGCGCGTTCTTTTATCTTCGACCTCTGGCACGGAGAAGGATGCCATCAAAGCGCAAGTATCCGAACTTAAAGCAAGCGGAATGACGGCAGGTGGTGACGGCATTAAACTTGGCTATAAAGAGGCATTAAAGTCCTTTAAGATCGATGGCGTCAATCAAATTATTGTGATCACGGACGGGGCATTTAATCGAAACTCTGATGATTACAAAAAGTACATCCGAAAGTACCGGCGAAAAGGCATCAACATGTCGATTGTGGGTATTCGAAACAGCGAAAATGATGCCGATGAGATGATCGAATCAGCGCGTCTTGGCGGTGGAAATTATGTGCCAATTTTTAAATTGGTGGATGCGCAAAAAAACCTCAAACAAGAAATCCGAGCTCTTTCTATACGGCAATTGTAGGTGGAAATTAGCCTAAGGTATCAGCGATCAAAGGTTGCACAACATCAAAGAGGGCCTTTTCACTCCAGGGTTTAGATAAAAACACCTCGAGAAGCTTTTCTTTTTGAAGTTCACTGACAATAAGTTCATTGGCTTGACCAGACAGCATAATGCATGTAATCGTCGGGTACTTTTCCTTTACTTTCCGAATCAATTGAGCGCCTGTCATTTCAGGCATTTGATAATCCACAATGATGAAAATAATGCTAACACCAAAACGAATCAATTCCTCAATTTTCTCTTCCACTTCCAAAGGTTGGGAATAGGTTTCGATAAAGGTATTCTTAGTATTGATGATCTTCCTCAACTGAAAGCTAAGAAGTGATGTGATCATCGGATCATCATCAACACACACAATAGCGTACTTGTGGCTAGTCATCAATTTTAGTTTTCGAGTTTAAGTTGTGATAAAAGTAACAAGAAAAGAGGTGTTTTGCTCATTCGAATCTAACTTTATTTGTGCGCCGTGGTCTTCGATGACTTTACTCACGATGCTTAATCCTAATCCAGTCCCATTCATCTCTGATTTTGTTGTAAAGAACTTCTCGAAGATTTTCCCCCGAATTTCTATGGGAATCATCGTACCACTATTTTTAACCTCGATCTTTAAATGGCCATTCTCTTTCCAGCCAGTGATTCTCAATTCACCCCTGCTTCCAATGGCATCAATGGCATTCTTGATGAGGTTGGACCAAAGCTGGTATAATTTTGATTCATACCCCACGATTTCAAAGTCCTTCGGAACATCGAAATGTAGGTCAATACCATGTTTCAATTGGTGGTTGAAGACATTCAATACTGTGCCAATGTTCTCATGTAAATTGATGTTTTCTTTGCTTATGTTGGCCCCCTCTTTCAAATAAAAACGAAGGTTTCGAATGACGGATGCAGCCTTCTCTCCGGCCTCCATAACGGTGTCTACAAAGGTACGAATGCTTTGAATATGGTACATTAAATCGAGCAACTCAAATGGATTGTTTCCTGACATGACATAGTCAATGACAGCATCTTCCTCAGCAAGAATGCGCGCTTTGACAAAGGCAGAGGATAGATTGTCTAGGTCGTTCCTTTCGGGATAACGTAGTGTTAGTACCTCACTGAATGCTTTTGTTTCACGCATCACTTGCAGTCCGCCAATGAACATTTTAACATTGCTCTCAACGGCTCTGCCACACGCATAATGAAGCTGCTCGAATGAACATTTTTCAATCACGCTTTTGAAGAGGTTTTCCAAGGAATAGCGGATGCTTTCTGCACCAATTTTTACGGCACCAATCGGTGTGTTTAAGTCGTGGGTAATGCCAGCTGTAATTTCACCAATCATCGCCAGTTTATCCTGATTCGCCAATCGCTCCGTTAATTCATCATTTCGTGAGGTTTTTTCAGCGATGGAGATTTCAAGTTTTTTATTTACATCTATATACCGTTCATTCGCTTCTTCAATTTCTTTAATGAATTTCTTTCGCTCGCTGATATCGCTCGACATGCTAAGCACAAAGTTCTCACCTCCGAAATTTGTCGGTATGACCTCAAGATGAACAGGAGTCAAATCGTTTGTTTTAATGTTTCGATGACTTGTTTCAATAGATAATCGTCCTATTTTCTTTAGATCTTTAATATGATTAATCCAGTCTTCCTCCGATTTAAAGTAGGATTGAACATCAAAAATTGTCCGTTCGTGTGTCTCATTTTCGTCTATACCCAAGCGATTTCGAGATGTTTTGTTGAGATATACAAAATGACCACTCTCATTTGCTACTTGAATTCCATCTATAGCGTTGTCCAAGAAAAAAGTAAGCCGTTCGAGGTCTTTTTGCTTTTCTTGTAATTTGAGTTCCGAATTGCGTTCTGCTGAAATATCGATCCCGTAACCAATGACGTAGGACACTTCACCTGTGCTATTGACAACGGGATGGTAGCGACGCAGTACATACACACTTTCGCCTTCTTGTTTACGGTGCTCGTCGACCCATTCGGAGGGTATTTTTGTTTCGATGACCCGCCGGAAATTGATCATTCGTGGTTCAACTGTAGAACGATCGATGCCTTTCAAATCACAATAGTCGTAGTCTGTTTTTCCAATGATAAAGTTCCGTGTGCTATCATTTTTTATCCCCGCAGGGTTGATGTATAAATAGCGTCCGTTCCGGTCAAAAATACCAACATCGAAGGGGAAATGGTGCAGTACATCGAGTATAAACTGATCGGGAGTTAGCGCTGGATCTATAGAATTGATGACATGACTCACAATCGCGACATCACTCGTTCGCATCGGTGCACAATGGAAGTAAATGTTGTCTTCACCAATTCGCGAGATCCGCACATTAAAACGTTGATTGCTTGTATTCACAACGTCAAATACATCATTTTGTTTGTCTGAAGTGCTTGATTGATACAGCGCACTAAAATTGGGATATTGAACAGATTTGAAAAAGTCAAGCAGTGCTGCTCCCGAAGCAATGTTCGGGACATCTTCCCGCATCATTGGCCCACAATGCAAAATCACACCATCTTGATCGCTAATGATATCATAATGATGAACGGAATCAATGAGTCCGAAAATAACACGAAGAGAGTCAGATGAAACACTCAAAATCAACCTGTTTTAAAGCATATATACGAAGCTATTATTCATCAGGAATAAAGATTGAGAAGCTCCTAAGTATCCTTTGAATTATTTTCGTATCGAAAGATAGGTATTCTGAGAGATGTAAACAAGGATGTATGCACATGAACAACTTTTATTGTGAAGTTCACGGTCTTTCGCATATTTTTACAACGAACAAAAAACAATGAACATGGACTCATCAATACTCTTAGAAAAACTGCACCAAAAACTTCTTTCAAAGAGAACCAAAGAAAGGAGTGAACGTGTGATCTTATGGATAGCATTAGTGAGTTTTATAATTCACTTAGTATTAATAGGGTTGATCCATTTTAATATAATTACAATCGATGAGCCGTCACACTTATTAAACAATCCGATCTCTGCGATCTACACGCCTTTTTCATTTATTTTGGTTTATGAGGTGTATCTTTTAATTTACTACCTCCCAAAGTCAACTTCTATTTATATCTCAAAGCAATATGAAATTATTTCACTCATCATCATTAGACGGTTGTTCAAAGATCTTTCAGATTTATCACTATCGTCTGATTGGTTTAACACTAAAAATGATTTGCAGTTTACTTACGATATAATAGCATCGGTCTTTTTATTCTATTTAATTTATCTATTCCATGTTCAACGAACTAAGGTATATAGAACTGTTAAAAACAGTAAAAGTCAATCTTCAAGTATATTAAAATTTATAAAAGCAAAAAAATGGATAGCCACAGCCTTAGTTCCTGTGTTATTGATTATTGCAATATATTCATTTTTAAACTGGAGTATTAGTATCTTTCAACCACTTGAAAATAGTGCTCTTTCTTTCAAGAACATCAATAATATTTTCTTTGAACAGTTTTTCAATATTCTAATTATTGCTGATGTAATCTTATTGTTAATTTCATTTTTCCATACAGACGATTTCCATAAAGTTATTCGGAATTCAGGGTTTCTTATTTCAACCATTTTAATTCGAATTTCTTTTTCTGTTGATGGGATCATAAACAATATACTGATTGTTTCTGCTATTTTATTTGGGCTTTCAATGCTTTTCATACATAACAAATTTGAAAAAAAGTTAGTGGAAAAAATTCAAGAAAGTAATGACATTGAGGAGTGAAAAAAATCAAAAATATGAGAAACTAATAAATAGAAATCATTGTTGTCCGACTAAAACAACCTTTAAGTTTTATCTGATGGTATTACTTAAGTTTATGGACCCCATCGGGGTCAAACCTCTGTAACCATAGGCCCTACCGAAAAGCCAATGACCCCATCGGGGTCAAACAATTGAAATCCAGATGGATAAAATCACATAAAATACCCCCCCCCTTGCCTTAAAACCACTTTAAAAAACCCAACAATAAATCATTAAAAAGTTTAAGCATACAGAACGAAGTGCTAACAGTCTCCATGCGCGATAACCTTGCCGTCCAGAAAGCTATCGGGAAAACAAGCTTACGGTCGTCTGCATGCG
The DNA here is from genome assembly GCA_044353545.1 of Crocinitomicaceae bacterium. Classification (GTDB taxonomy): domain Bacteria; phylum Bacteroidota; class Bacteroidia; order Flavobacteriales_D; family Crocinitomicaceae; genus M0103. Next base: position 6,236 of record JBILBT010000004.1, read on the forward strand.
GAGAACGTTATATTTTCTTTACTGATGATTTACCCTGTTTTTATCCATGAAGTATGCTGTGATTTTTACGAATTGAGAAATAATTTAGTACATTCACATTCAAATCTTTTAGAATTCTATTTCGCTACTTATGTCAGAACTAATTAAAGTACTTGTTGTCGATGACCATGCGTTGATTCGTGAAGCATGGGTTTCTTTGCTGTCAACAGCGCCTGGTATTCAGGTGGTTGCAAAGACAGACAATGCGGATGATGCCTATAATTTATCCATTCAATACCGCCCGGATGTGGTGTTAATGGACATTAATCTCAAAGGGAGTAATGGCTTTGATGCGGCGGAGCGGATTTACAACAGTTTGCCAAAAACACGAATAATTGGTTTGACCTTGCACGACGAGATCAACTATGTGAAGAAATTTTTGTCGATTGGTGGGAAAGGTTATTTGACGAAGAACATCAATCGTGAAGAGCTCATTGCTGCGGTGCATGCAGTTTACAATGGTGAAACCTACATCGCAAGTGAAATTAAAGACCGTTATTTTGCGTCCTTACTGCATTTGGACAACGAAGAGAATAAAAAAGAAGTGACCTTGAAAGAAATTGAGGTGATTAAATTGATTGCCAAAGGTTTGACTTCAAAAGAAATTGCGGATCAATTGTTCCTTTCGCCACGTACGGTGGAAACACACCGCCACAATATTTTAAAAAAACTAGATTTTTCCAATGCGGCACAATTGACAGGCTGGGCAAAGGAAAAAGGATACCTTTAATTGCAAGTTGTTACATTTCTATACCTAAAATTGTAGCGTATGAGTAAAAACGCTGTTGTTGTTGAAGATTTTAAACTGATTGCTGCCGTATGGGAAGAAATTCTTGTGGCAATGGGTTATTCGGTGACTGTATTTACGAATGGCGAAAACATTGTGGAGCCAATTTTACAGCTAGAGCCAGAAGTGGTTTTGATGGACATCAATTTACCGCGCGATAAAAATGGATTGGAAATTTCTCGAGAATTGATTCAATCGAATTCAAGCATCCGCATCATGGCCATCACGATGCAAGATCAGCCCCATTATTTGTTGAAAGCGAAGGAAATTGGTTTGAAGGGCTATGTGCTGAAAAATGCATCTATTTCAACAATTAAAGAAGCCATAAAATCAGTTGCTGAAGGCGGAGAGTATTTCTCTGAGATGCCTGGGGTATAAGGATGCCTAAAACTCTATAATGATTGCCGTTCCTTCTCCTGGAGCACTAATGAGTTCAAGGGAAGCGTTGGCCACGTGAGCACGTTTTACCATGTTCTTCAACCCGAAGCCTGTTTCCATCTTACGCATGTCAAAACCAATTCCGTTGTCGTGAATTTCCAGCACCATTTTTTGATTGTGCTTTCCTATATTGCATTCAATCGTTGTGCATTCGGAATACTTTCGCGAGTTGGTGACAAATTCTTGAATGATACGGAAAATGTTGTACGCATTTTCTTGCGTCATATGTGAGAGCGGAACTTTTTTGGCATTGTATACATATTCGATGTTGCCCGAGAGTTCATTCATCTTGCCAAAGTACACATCCAAGGCATAAAGCAATCCACGGTCAAGCTCAGGCGGCGCGAGATTATAACACATCGATTTCATCAACATAATGCTCTCTTTTGCCAAATCACGGCAAATACCAAGCATTCTATTTTCCGTTTCGGACATTACCGTAGACAGGTACAAATTCAATGCTACAAGGTTTTGGCCCAAGCCATCGTGCAACTCCATTGCCATTCGGTTGCGTTCCTCATCAAGTGTTTCATAAACCAAACGTTCTTTCTCAAGTGCCGGTTTTTTCTTTTCGTCAATGTCCTCAATATAGGCCAACCAAAAGTTTTTATCCTTGCGTTCAGAGAATTTTCCTGAAATCAAACGGTACCAATGTTCACTTCCGTCGGGTTTCATCAGTCTGAACTCTGTATTGAATGAATCCCGGCCCTTTTTTAAGTGCTGGATCTTACTTAAAAATTCGGGGAGGTCATCTGGATGGAAGTTGGAGAGAAAATAGTTTTCGTCTGCAATCACGTGGTCGATATCCAAGAATGGAAAAAGGATATGAAAGTTGTCACTAAGAAAACGAATGGACAAACGCTTCCCAGCCAATAAATCAAAACCAAAGTAAGCTATGGGCAATCCTGGGAAGTAACGGAAAAGGTTGGCTGCAGAATCTGTATAGCGCTCGTTTAACCATACTTTGATCACGAATCCATCCGTTCCTATTGGGATCATTCCAATGCGCTCAATCCGAGGCAATGTAAAACCATCTGAAAGCTTAAGCTCCTTTTTGTGGATGAGGTGCTCGTAAAATGAAATGAGTGAAGATGGATTCAAGATGCGCTTTACGAAATCAATGACCATGCTGCCTTTTTCGCTCTCGTATTCTTTGTCACTAACAAGGTTTGAAGCGGTGTTATTGATGTAGAGAATTTTAAATTCGTTGTCAACGGTGATCATTGCCGTTTTCAAGTCGCCAAAAAAGGCATCAAGCTCTTGGTCCGACCCAGTCAATACTGACGTTCGAATCAATCTTTGAAGCTGAACAATATCATCTGTCGAATCAATTGCCGCACTTAGCGCTTGGTTTTTCCTCATTGTATGTAGTAATACCCCACATTAACTAATACAAAGTAAGAATTTTATTTATTCAACACTTCAAGCAAATCAGTAAACTTAAACACAGCGTATAGTTAAAAAGATAGGGCAGTATTGTCTTTTTGGTAATAATTTACCGCCAAATTGACCCAACCATTTGATGTTGTTTCTAATGATTAATGAATTGTATAGTTCACAAGAGTCCTTTAAAAACATATGTTTAGCTGAATTAAACAGAACTAAAAAAGTATTTAAAGGAAAACTGAAACCAAGAAGAGTCGGAAACGGATTTCTGCACAACACATGGAAGATTATCTTTGTGTGAACAGCCGAAATAATCAATTGATTTTCAATTGATATTGATTCCAGTTCACTGCTAATCTGGTGTATTACGTACGTTCTGTCGTAACAAACACCCGGTCTCGATCAATTTGATCGTTCAAGGCATTGAAAAAGGCATCTCGTTCATTGAGCTCGATGCAGTCGATTGGGAAATCCAATTGCAATTCTTTGATGTAATGGAAATAAACAGAATCTTGATGTATAGTCACTCGCCGCAGTCCAGTAAAATAGGCCAACACCACATCGCGGTCGGCAACTATGACTGCTTTTGAGGTCACGCCAGCCCTAAATTTTTTACCTATACCGCCCACCAAAAGAAAAACAACGTTGTCCACGGTGCAAAAAAGGTATCCTGCAGCAGGTACAATGGCAAGTGGTGTTATGGTGTAAAGGGCAAACCCAATAAAACCTAGAATAAAGGCCTCAAGTAAGGTGTATACGACGATCCTCTTCATTCGATTGCTACTTACTGGGACATTCCAACGAAAACGATCTGTTTTATTGATGATGCGCATACCCATCCATCGGCGGATACTTCTCCTGAGGTTAATGATTAAAATAAGCAAACCCAACCCGAGAAATATTTCTGACTTATAGGGTATGTGCGCGCCTGTAGTCTTTAAAAAATCTACAGGTAAATCAAATCCTACATAAATGGTCATGGCCATCGTTGGAAATAGCAAAAACAATAAGATTGCGTTAATGAATTTATTCATTTGGGATCATGGATAATTTGCGCTTCAGTGCTTCAATTTTACTTTTGGAGGCATTTATTTTTGCTTCTACTTCTTTTTTCAAAGCGTCGGCGCCTTTTGAGTTCGCAAAGAAACCTAAGTTGTTTTCGTATTGTCGAATCTCATTTTTCAATCCTTCGATCTGTTGACGGATGTCTGATTTTTCGCGTGAAAATGCACGTGCTGAATCTTGACTTCCAGACAAGGTGTCAATGCGTGCCTGGAACATAACTTTTTCCTTTTCAGCACCCTCGAGTTTTATTTTGGAGTAATGTGTATCAATGGCTGTTTTATAGGCATTGTAAATACTGTCTTTCACTTTCATCGGCACGCGTCCGATGGCATTGAATGCCGTGGTAAATTCCCGCAAATCATCAAGCGCTTGCTTTTTAGTTTCAGGGATGGTGTAGCTTTCGATCTGTTGAATAATCGCTTGTTTCGCAGCGAGATTTGTTTCAAATTCCTGGTCTTGTTCACCATAGTGCTTTTGTCGAGCATTGAAAAAAGCATCACAAGCGCCACGGAATTCAGACCAAAGTTTCTGCTCTATTTTTTGTCCTGCATGGCCAGATTCTTTCCATTTTTTCTGCAACACCATTAATTGATCGGCTGTTGCTTTCCAGTCAGTCGATTCACGAAGGGCATTGGCTTGCTCGATCAAGGCACGCTTAGCTTGAGCGATGACCGAGTATTTTTCTTGTATTATTCCAAAAAATGCTTTTTTACGGCCAAAGAAAACGTCGCATTCCCCTCTGAATTCCTGCCATACTTCTTCATTTTCTTTGCGCGAACCAAAACCAATGCTCTTCCATGCCTCTTGAAATTCGAGCAGCTTCTCTGTGGCATCATCCCACTGTTTACTTGTGGAATTGCCTTCACTTTGTACAATCAGTTCACGTGCTTTTTCCAATAAATCACGCTTTAGCTGAATGTTTGCTGCGAGTGCACTGCGACGGCCTTCATAATGGACATTGATGCGGTCGTATATCGTACGTACATGTTTCCAATACAGCTCTTTCAGTTTTTCCCACTCTTCATTAGGCACAGGCCCAACTTCTTCCCATTCATTTTGTAGGGCCTTAATCATGGACTCGAGGTCTCGAACAGATTCATTTTTCGCCAAGGCTTCCAATTGGGCAATCAGGGCTTCTTTGAGTTGAAGGTTTCGCTTCAAGTCATGTTCCTTCAATTCACGGTAAATGGAAATTTGGTAGTTGAATTGCTCCAAAAGCTTCGAATATTCGTGCTGTATATCGTTGCGTTTTTCACGTGCAATATCACCCACATTTTTCCACGCTTCATGAATTTCTTTGAATGCCTTAAACGCAGCACCAATATTTTCTTCGTTTTGAATGATGTGCTTCAAGCGATCAATCAGTGCCTTCTTCTGGTTTAAGTTGCCTGTTTCCTCAGTTTCTTTCGCTTTGAGAACAGCAGTTTTACTTTCACGGTAGGCATTGTACAGTGCGTAAAACTCCTCCTTCAAAGGTTTGATATCAATCGGTTCGTAGGCCTCACCATTGACTTCAGCTTCCATGCTTGCCACTTGATCCCTTCGCTCAATTTCGAGCAGTTGGTCATCAAATTTTGATTTAATCTCGTTGATTTCTCGGCTTACGGCCAATACATCTTCTTGCAGTGCAAGTGCTTTTAAATCATCTATGAGTTGCTGGATTTCCATGGTGAGGTTAAATTAGGAGATGGTAGATTTTGTTAGATGGAGGAGTGGTGCCCCATGTTGAAGTCGGTAAGGGCAACAAATTGTTCGATGCGGGCATCCACATCTTCCCGTGTGATTTCCAAAAGTCGCTCGGTTCCAAACTTTTCGACACAAAAAGACGCTAAGGCAGAACCGGCAATAATTGCACGCTTCATATTTTCAAAAGAGGTATCATCTGTTGCGGCAATGTAACCCATGAAGCCACCCGCAAATGTATCACCGGCACCTGTAGGATCAAAAACATCCTCCAAAGGCAATGCAGGTGCAAAAAATACTTTCTCACCGTGAAACAATAAGGCACCGTGTTCCCCTTTTTTAATGATGAGGTATTTCGGACCCATGGCACGAATGGCTTTGGCTGCTTTCACCAAGGAGTATTCCTTCGAAAGTTGTCGGGCCTCTTCATCATTGATGATCAGTAGGTCAACCATAGACATTGTTTTTGACAAATCGTCCATAGCGATGTCCATCCAGAAATTCATGGTGTCCATGGCAATCAACTTGGGACGAACATTCAAACGTTCAATCACAGTACTTTGCACTTGAGGGCTTAAATTCCCCAACATTAAATACGGTGTACCTTGGTATGATGAAGGGATAATCGGGTCGAAATCACCTAAAACATTCAATTCTGTTACAAGTGTTTCACGCGAATTCATGTCATTGTGGTAGCGACCAGACCAGAAAAAGGTCTTCTCGCCTTTGCGAATTTGCAATCCTTCTGTATCAACTCCTTTAGACTTCAGTGTTTCGATCATCTCTAAAGGAAAATCATCTCCAACTACAGCTACAATGCGCTGGTCGCGGTTAAAAAATGAGGAGGATAAAGCAATAAAAGTGCCTGCACCACCAATGATTTTATCGGTTTTCCCGAAGGGGGTTTCAATCGCATCAAAGGCAACGCTGCCGACAGTAAGTAAACGCATATTTTTTTTTAAGGCAAAGATAATACAATGTACAAAAGAGTAGGAGGTGCAGGGTATGAAACATCACCGTGTTTTCAAGTTATCAGAAATAAAATCGTCCAATGTGTAACAATATCATCTGGACTTCCGTTGAAGGTAGCATCAAACATATGTCAGCATCAACAAAATGAGACAAATAGGACGTAAAATAGGGCGATTTTCTTTGTGGTTTTTCGGAATCATCGTAGGAATTATGCTCTTGATTTCTGGAGGCTTGTATGTGTTTAAAGATGAAATCTGTGGAAAGGTAGTGCAAGAGGCCAACAAATACTTGAACACAAAAGTTACGGTGGCCGATGTTGACCTCACGTTTTGGGGAACCTTCCCGAATCTCTCCGTTGATCTCAATCAAGTGTTTATCCGTGATGCGTTTGCCAATGCTACAGACCGAGACACTTTACTCTACACTGATCAAATTCGATTGAAATTCAATGCCATGGACATCTGGCGTGAAAACTATACGGTGAAATCTATTGAAATTGCAAAAGGAACTCTGCAGCTAAAAATTGATTCTACAGGTGCGGACAATTACACCATTTTTAAACCTTCGAACGAAAAAGCTTCTGGAGCGGAAATTAAATTGAATGAGGTGCAAGTTTCAGGATTGCGTTTCAACTACATCAATGAAGCTACGGGTCAACGCTACCGCACCCACATCCATCAATTGGCGATGAATGGCAAGTTTACGGATACACGTTATACCATTCGTGCTTCGAGTTCTTTGAACGTCCGTCAAGCAAAAAGTGGCGACATTACCTTGATTTCCAACAAAAAAGCAGCATTCGATCTTGAACTGAATGTGGACAACGAGAAAGGAACGATTGAAATTCCTGAGGCTCGCATCTACGTGGCGAATCTTCCCTTCCGGGTTAAAGGTGCAGTCACGAATGATGCCATGGACTTTGAAGTTCACGCCGATGACGTTCAACTCGAAGACATCGCCAACAACATGGTTGAGAGTGAAACTAAGGACATCAAACGATTCGAAGGGACTGGGAATGTATTTTTTAATCTCCTCATTCACGGCAACCGCACGACTACTGATCCCACTGAAATTGAATGTGATTTTGGTGTATCCAACGGATCTTTGCGGGAGCCAACAAAGAAATTGCGCATCAGCAAAGTGCATGTGGCAGGAAAATACAGCAACAAGGGAGGCAGGGACAAAGAGTTTCTTCAATTGAACGAACTCGATTTTACCACACCGGCGGGTCCATTTAAAGCCAATATGCGCATCACTCATTTCGACGCACCTGAATACAGAGGAAAAGCGAATGGGGTGCTGAGCTTGAAAATGGTTCATGCATTATTCAATCTTCCTTATGTTGAAACAGTTTCTGGTCAAGTTCGAATGTCGACAGACTTCGGAATTCAAACCCGTAAAGTTGTTGACGGTCAATCGTATTACAGCGTAGATCATTGCACTGGAGATTTGAAAATGAATGATGTCAATCTGAAGTTGGAGGATGACAAACGTACATTTGCTCACATGAATGGGACACTTTTCTTACATGACGAAGAGGCGGGAATTGATCACGTTTCTTTAACGATTGGATCCACTGATTTGCGCATCAACGGAGTGTTTGGGAACATCATGAACTATTTGGGGCAAGTGGGTGATTTAAAGGCGCAAGTAGATATTCAAAGTGATTACATCAATGTGGCCGACTTGGGGACAACGTCGAAGGAGGAGAAGATTCAAGATGGGAACACCTATATGTTGCCGAGTGATATCGGCGCGAACATCGATCTTTCTGTCGGAAGAATGGATTACGAAGGACATACGTTCCGAGGTGTTGAAGGCCAGATGGAAGTGAAAAACCGAGAAATCAATTTTCCTTCTTTATCCTTAAGAAATGCAGATGCCGACGTACGAGGCAACTTGACAATCAAAGAAAACTCACCCGAACGTTTTCAGATTGCGACTCATTTTTCAACAAATAACTTGAACTTCAAGGCGCTATTCAAAGAGTGGAACAACTTCCGTCAAGATGTGATTGGCGAAGACAATATCTCTGGAATAGCTCAGGCTGAAGGGTATTTTGAGGCACCATTCCACCTTAAAACAGGAATTGTTTCAGACGAGATCCGTTCGGAAGTGCACTTGAAACTGTCCAACGGACGCTTACGCAATGTGGGTGCTTTCAAGTCGATCACAGAAAGTTTAAGGTCAAGCGCATCCACACGCTTGTCCATAGGCAAAGAGAACATCAGCTTGTTGGATCGTAAGTTACAAGACCTCCAGTTTGAGACCTTGGAAAACACCTTCATCATTCGCAATAGCCGACTCGAAATTCCATCCATGACCATCCGCAGTTCAGCATTGGATATGGATGTTTCTGGGACGCACACCTTTTCAAACAAAATAGATTACCGCTTCGCTTTCCGTTTTCGTGACTTGAAGGAGAAAAGTGTTGAATCTGAGTTTGGTGAGGAAGTGGACGACGGCACAGGGATGAAAATATACATGCGGATGTATGGTGACCTAGACAATCCAACCATCGAATGGGATAAAACTGGACGCAAGCAACAAGCTGCAGAAAATAGAGCAGCGGAGAAAGAAACAGTAAAAGCCATGTTGAAGTCTGAATTTGGTTTGTTTAAGGCCGATTCAACGGTGAAGACTTACCAACCGAAGCAAATGCCGAAGGAGGAACTGCACATTGAACTTTCGTCGCCTCATACCAAACCATCGGACACGGAGAAAACGACTGAAAAGAAAAAACAGAAGTCGACTACAAAACAGAATAAAACGATCAATGGCTGGAAAAAAGAGTCGGAAGAGACCAAAGAAGAAGAGATCGAATTCAATTGATATACATTTAGTTCAAATGAAGCTCCACAGGATTTGTTTATCGTGTGGAGCTTTCGTTTTTTTGCACCATGGAGAAACACACCAATGAATTGATCAACGAATCATCGCCCTACTTGCGGCAACATGCGCACAATCCTGTCAATTGGGTTCCATGGAGCGATGATCTTTTTGAACGCGCACAACGCGAAAACAAGCCTGTTCTCATTAGTGTAGGTTATTCCGCATGTCATTGGTGCCATGTCATGGAGCGGGAGTGTTTCGAAGATGAGGAGGTAGCGGCATTGATGAATACACATTTCATCAATGTGAAGGTCGATCGCGAGGAACGCCCCGATGTAGACCAAGTGTATATGACGGCAGTTCAACTGATGACGCAACGCGGCGGATGGCCATTGAATTGTTTTACCCTTCCTGATGGTCGCCCGGTTTATGGGGGCACGTATTTTCCGAAGGATCAGTGGATGCACATTCTGCGTTCGCTAAATCATACCTTTCAGACTGACCTCGACAAAGCAGTTTCCTACGCAGAAAAACTTCACGAAGGCATTGTGCTGCATGAATTGATTGATGAACCGGCTAAAAATGAAGTCCTTTCTCAGGAAAAATTACATGAATTGGTATTGAGGTGGTCGCGGAGCTTTGATATTTCCGAAGGTGGAGATGCGCGCGCACCAAAGTTTCCATTGCCTTCTAATTATCAATTCTTGCTCCATTATGGTGTGCGTTTCGACCATGAAAAAACAGTGCGCCATGTTGAACTAACCCTTGATAAAATGGCGATGGGTGGAATCTATGACCAAATTGGTGGTGGGTTTACGCGCTATTCTGTTGACATGCTTTGGAAGGTGCCGCACTTTGAAAAAATGCTTTACGACAATGGTCAACTTATTTCCTTGTATGCGAATGCTTATCGCCACTTTAAAAAACCGCTTTACAAGCGCACTGTCTATCAAACAGTAGATTGGCTACAACGAGAAATGATGTCCTCTGACGGGTCGTTTTATGCGGCTCTCGATGCGGACAGCGAAGGTGAGGAAGGGAAATTTTACTGCTGGAATCCAAGTGAGATGTCAGCTGTACTTGCAAAGGAAGATCAATGGGTCTTGGATTTCTACAACATGAACCAACGGGGATACTGGGAAGAGGATAAATACATACCGCTTCGAACAAGCACCGATGCCGAAGTGCTGCACAAAATGGGGTGGGATGCTGAGGAGTTAGAGAAACAAATCAAGCGCATCAATGGTCTTTTGTTGGACGAACGTTCTCATCGCATTCGCCCAGGTCTCGACAACAAGCGGTTGACCTCATGGAATGCGATGGTCATCACCGGGTTGTGTGATGCCTATGGTGCATTCGGTGATGAGGAATTTTTGCATTTGGCTTTGAAGAATGCACGTTGGATAGTACGAGACCGATTGCGCCAGGGGAAATTGATGCGCAGTGCAGGAGAGGGGGAGAAACAGATTCAGGGATTTTTAGAAGATTATGCGCATGCCATTGAGGCCTTCATTCAATTGTACACCATTACCTTCGATCGTTCATGGTTGGACCACGCCCTCGAATTGACGGAAACAGTTCGTTCAGAATTTCAGGATGCGCACAGTAAAATGTGCTATTTCACAGAAGCCAGTTCGACTTTGATTGCACGAAAAATGGACATCAATGACAATGTCCTTCCTTCGGGTAATTCATTGATGGCAACGAATTTCTATCGCTTAGGTAAACTCTTTCTTAAGGAGGAATATACGCGTGATGCAAAGCAGATGCTCATGAACATATACGAGGGTATGGAACAATATGGTTCAGGATATTCGGGTTGGGGCTCATTGCTCTTGCAGTTTACATGCCCTTCGTTTCAATTGGCAATTGTTGGGAAGGATGTGAGGGAGATGCAACAAACCTTGCAGAAGGATTACTTGCCTCAAGCCATTTTTTGCGGAGGAGCAGAACTTTCGCTTCCGGTTCTTCAAGACAAATCCATCACAGATGAAACAATTGTTTACGTCTGCACAGATGGCGCTTGTTTGCTGCCAACGAATGCCTTGGATGAGGTGAGAAAACAGTTATCCAACACGAACTATTGATAAGAATTTTAAAGGAACGGAAAAGTAATGGCTCAAAATCCGTGCTTTGTCTCGTGAAATGGCCTCTTTTCCTTCTATGTTTTATTTGTTGTACATCTTTCGCTCAGATGCTCGACAACACCCAAGGAGCGGCATTTACTGATCGCCCATTTTTCAGCGCTGATTTTATTCGGTCAAATAAAATCAAAGAATTGAGGGGGACATTCACCTATAAGAAACCTGGTGAAGTGATGCGCGCCACAACCTACGAATATGTGTATTCGTTCGATGCGAATGGAAGATTAATTTCAACGTTTGAAACGCGCAAGGACGATGGAACCAAGGACACCACAGGAAATGTGTATGTGTATGATGCTGAAGGCAGATTGTCTGATCATAAAATTGGTGACGGCAAGGGATATTCAGTGACGCACTGTGATTTTGATGATCGAGGGAGAATTGTACGTGAGACATATAGCCGTGAATACCGCGATACCCTAGGAATCTGGCGACGAACAGAATTAAATAGTGAGACCATGCGCTATTCAGAATTTGACAAACAACAAAAACGAACGGTATACAACAGTTACGGATTGCCTTATATGGAGGAGTTTACGTATTACAATGATCTTGGGTATTTGGTGAAAAAAGAACAACGTCTACTCATGACCGGTGAACTCTCTTCCATTGTCTACAGCTACAATGACAAGGGGCTTTTGTCTTCACTCATTACGACTCAATACGGCCTTGAAATTCCCATGGAGGAATACCATTTTTCTTACGACCAAAATGGAAATCTCGAGGAACGACGCGTTTACCGCGAAGGAAAATACATCACAGAATTTGAAATCATTTACAACGAGAAAAGTCGTTTGCTGAAGTATGTGCTTACCCGCGATGTGACAAGTAACTTCCTAATGATTCTCGACTTTAAAGAGTATTTTTTCTATTGATTTTTCCTAATCCAAGAGGTGTCAAATCGGGGTTTAATGCGCCATTTGGAAGGTATGAATCAACCATTTTAATGGTTTACCCAGTGTGTAACATTATCCGAAATTTATTTCGCCCAACGTTTTGAGAAAAACTCAAACAATCCCACAATTGGCAACAACATACAATAGTTGTAAAAAATATCTTCAACGGGAATGGTAATGATCCGCGGTCCCATGATGTGATTTTCAGAATACCAAACAATTGGTTCATCCGTAACAGCTCCTGTTAAGATGCCATTCACAATGAGAAAAGGGATAAGCGCCACTAGAAAGGTAAAGACAAATTGAGCGTACCACGAAGGCCGATTAACAAAGTAAACACCAATGGTAAGGATGGCACTGATGATGCAAGCACTTGCTGTGTACCACTGTTCCATGTGAGTCAATCCAAACAAAAATCCGGCAAGGGTGAAACCAAAGGCAAAGTAGTGCGAGAATTTAGTGAGCTTAACTTTTGGGAAGTAGGCCTTCAACACTTCATGCACGAAAACACAAGCAAAGGGCACGACAAGGAAAAAGCTAACTTCTTCATAAGGAAGATGACCCAATTTTTCACCTAAAATGTAGCGGTCATTAAAGCCCCATATTTTTTCAATCGTGAAATATTCGTCCCAAATGAGAAAGGCACACGCTACGATCAGTATGGCGGGAAACAATGCGCGAAAATGGGTGTAAAAGTGAACTTTTTTGTCAAAGGACAAGGCAAAAGGACCAGCAATGGTAGCGACAATCACCCAGGCGTAAAGACTCATTCGCTAGCTGCTTTGTTTCTGTAATAGCGTTTCGCTTCGATGAAATACTTCTTAGGAACTAGAAGCATTCCAAAGCATTCTCCGTCTTCCTTGCCACGGTATTTGTGGTGTACTTTGTGTGCTTTGCGAATGGCCATGAAATACGCATTGTCAATATCGCGCAACCATTTAAAGCGGCGATGGATATAGACGTCATGCACCATGAAATAAGCCAATCCATAAGCCGCAATGCCATAACCAATCCATACAGGAACGTAGTAATTGTAGATCATCCCCAGCATGATACAAAGCCACGATGGAATTGCATAAATTAAAAAGAACACATCATTGCGTTCAAAAAATCCAGGTTCTTCCACATGGTGGTCAGAATGAAAATGCCACATGAAACCGTGCATCACAAATTTATGCGTTGCCCAAGCCATGAATTCCATGCCTAAAAATGCTGCGATTAAAACGAAAGGTCCCCACCAATACATACTAGAAAATATTCAGAATTAAAAAGAATAAGGTCATAATGATCAACAAGCCATTTGCTACTTTGTTCGATTCTACGGCTTTCGCCTTAAAATTAATCCATTGCAATGGAAAAGCAATGGCAAACCAACAGATATAATTGTAAATCGGAATAGTTCCAGATTCCCACGACCAAAAATCACTTTCAATGGCAACGGGTTCAAGAAGCACATCAAGTCCTGTCATAATGAGAGCGGCCAATAATGCTTTAGTAAATAGGTTTATCCTTAAGGGGTTCACTGCCGCGGCAGAACAAACGATAAGAATTCCCCAGTTTATTCCGATGACCCATGGCACTCCCATGAATTTTGGTCCAAGGTTCGAACCATATGCATAATTGCCAAACAAGAGTCCAGTTTTTGTGCCGATTAGCTCTACGGTCATGCCAACAAGAAAGCAGAGCGCAAGCATCAACAAGAATGGACGGAAGTCTTTTTTTCTTGCGAGGAGCAAGGCACCAAAGGAGATGAGGAGATTCAAGGGCGACAGGGGCAACATGGTGTTGCGGTATTCAGGTGTAAGGATCCCAACTGTTCCAACGCTATAAAAAATAACGAGGAACAGAAGTAGTAAATTTCCTTTGGATGCTATGTTTTTGCGTGTTATCATTCTCTAGTGAAACAAAGAAAGGGGTAAGGTGTTCAAGAACGATGTGCTTTCAATACATTTTCAACCGTATCCTTATAGCTACGGAATGAAAAATTGAGCCGTTCACGAACTTTACTAGCGTCATATTCCATTTTGCTGAAGGCACTATAGGCACTGTCTTTCGTCACAGCAGGCGCCTTCCCACGGATCAAAGCTGTGAGTGCAGAGATGCGCCAAGCCAAGCCAATGAGCCAACGTGGTGTAGCAAGAGTTGCCCGTTTTTTACCCATCTGATCGGCAATTTCATCTGTCATTGTCCGGAAGGGTAAATTCTCACCAATGCATAGAAATCGTTCATTCTTTATGTCACTTTGTGTGAGTCGCACCATGATTTCGGCGATATCTCGTGCATCAACGATGGCGTTCGTGCCCTCCGTATAAAAGCGCAAGCCCTTTTCCACGGTGCGGAATATTGTGAGTGAACTTTCATTCCAATCTCCCGGACCAAAAATCACACAGGGATTCACAATGACGCAGTCCAAGCCTTCTTCAACCCCGCGCCAAACTTCTTTTTCAGCAGAGTATTTTGAAATGGAATAACTGCTGGTGCGGTTGGATTGTTTCCAATGTGTTTCTTCTGTTGTAATGCTATTTGGTTGACCGCCAATGGCTGCTGTTGAACTCACATAGCACAATTTTTTTACACCGGCATTCAAGCTACAATTCACCACATTGGCAGTTCCGTAGCGGTTGATTTTCATTAAACGGTGAAAGTCGCGACGGGCAAATGAAACGAGTGCAGCAGAATGGTAAACCAATGTTACGCCCACAAGTGCTGCATCCAATGACGCGAGATCAAGAATATCACCCTCGACCCATTGAATGCGTGAAAAGCGTTCTAATCCATTTTCCGAATCATAGTATTCAAACAATGTTTTAACACGTGAAAGGCGTGATTGATCGCGGTAGAGTGCACGAATTGGCGAGTCATCTTCCGTAAGTTTGAACAGAAGGTGACTTCCCAATAATCCAGTTCCACCTGTGACGAGAATCATGATTCAAAAGTACAATCTTTTGCCGACTTTAATCGATAGAAAGTTCTGTACTGGGGTCCCAAAAAATCTTAGGGAAATTGATGATTTGGTCATTCTCCAAACAAATGCCCTCCGCTTCCAATCGAGTCTGCATCGATTCGGGCGGTGAGAAGTGCATTTTTCCAGACAATAGACCATTCCGATTGACAACACGATGCGCGGGAATATCCAGGTAGGCATGTGAAGCGTTCATCGCCCAACCTACCATCCGCGAGCTGCGTGCACTCCCCAAGTATTTCGCAATGGCACCATAGGACGTCACTCTGCCCTCAGGAATACACCGCACGACATCAAACACCAGCTGAAAAAAGTCGGCATTTTTTTGGGAGATTGTGCGGGTTGTCATGGTGCGAAAATAGGGAATATATGTGATAGTGTCCACCCCCTTAATCCCCCGGGGAAATAGTTTTCAATTCTCTTAAAATTAGATGTCCAAGTTGCAATCTTAAGTAGGGTTAGGATTCGGTTTCCCCCTCGGTGAGGGGGACAAAGGGGGAGGAACACTCCAACTCGATTAAAAGGGGCTGATAACACTTGCCCTAACTTGCCCCGTTTTTAGCGTAAATTTTTCTGGTAATGAATTAGTTTAATGCCAATTGAAAAAGTCTAAAACGTAAAATTATGCCACTAACTCCTTCTGAACGCTCTCAAGTAGCATCGTACAAAGTTCAAATTGAATCCTACCGGAAAGATTTACAGAACATTAAAGACCGAAAAGCGAGTCGTTCTGCGTATTATGCTAGCGCCATTAAAAACACGAATGATCCGAATTCGAAAAGATCATACCGTCAAAGTAAAATTTCTGAGATGGAGAGAATCGCAGGTGAAATTGAATGTAAGAAGACAGATATAGATCGTGTAAAAGGGTATATCGCCAACCTCAAGAAATAAAACTGTGAGTGAATCAAATAGGGATGTGTTGAAAAAAATGTCCCTTTTTTCTTACTCCACCGTAATGGAATCCCTTCCAATGTGCAGTCATGCGAAGGTAGGAAATTTTTCTTGACTCTTTCAGTGGATTATTACTCCGCCACCCTCTGGCACCCACCCTATTTGGACCAACGAGTACACTAAAGTTCATGTGATATTATCGACGCATGACAAAGGAAATACTGTTACGCTGAAAGATAGAGAACTCGCAAAAGTTTTAGATTTAATCGATTAATATTGGAATGAATATTCCTTTTCAAGTGTATAAAATCTCAAAAACAAAAAAGCCAGCAGTATAATTGCTGGCTTTTCATTGTAACGAAAGAGTTGCCATTATTATCAAAAAAGAAAAATAAGGCGTTTATCCTAAACAATAAATCCAATCTGCAACTTATGTTGCATTTCAACATTGCTTTTGTCTATACTTTTGAATTGTTAATAAATTAAATTTATAAGATGGAAACAATAAACACACAAATGTTGCGAATAGGAGATTTTGCTCCAGATTTTGAAGCGGTAACAACAAAGGGGAAAATCAAATTTTCAGAATTTGCGCCAAAAAAATGGATAGTTCTTTTTTCGCATCCAGCAGATTTTACTCCAGTTTGTACAACCGAAATGAGTGGGTTCGCACTAGAAAAAGAAAAATTTGATGCTTTAAATACTGAGTTACTTGGTTTAAGCATAGACAGTATACATTCCCACTTAGCTTGGGTAAATAATGTGCGCGAAAGAACTGGGGTATATTTTGATTTCCCAATTATTGCTGACATCGATATGAAAGTAAGTAAGCTTTATGGCATGTTGCAACCTAACGAAAGTGAAACAGCTGCAGTTAGAGCAGTATTCTTTATTGATCCTACAAAAAAGGTGCGCTTAATGATGTACTATCCCCTTAACGTAGGACGAAACATGGATGAAATTATTCGTGTTTTAGAGGCTCTTCAAACATCAGACGAATACAAAGTTGCCATGCCTCTCAATTGGAGAAAAGGTGACAAAGTGATTGTTCCGCCGCCAAAAACTCTCGACGAAATGAACGAACGACTGGCAGACAATACCATAGAACGCGTTGATTTTTATTTGGCAAAAAAATCATTGTAAGACATAATTGATTTTTATGAATTATAAAAAAACCAGCAATTAATATAATTGCTGGTTTTTTTATTTTTAAAATGTTTTACTCCACCGTTACCGACTTCGCCAAATTTCTTGGCTGATCGACATTGCAACCACGCATCACAGCGATGTGATACGATAGCAATTGGAACGGAATAGTAGCCAATAATGGAACAAGCTGCTCGTCGCTTTCAGGGATTTCAATGACATGGTCGGCCATTTCTTTCACAGACACATCTCCTTCAGTTACGACCGCAATGATTTTTCCTTTCCTGGCTTTCACTTCCTGAATATTGGATACCACTTTTTCGTAAGATGTACCTTGTGTAGCAATCACAAATACCGGCATTTCTTCATCGATTAGCGCAATAGGCCCATGCTTCATTTCTGCAGCTGGATATCCCTCCGCGTGGATGTAGGAAATTTCTTTCAACTTCAATGCGCCCTCAAGTGCAACAGGGAATGAACTTCCACGTCCCAAATACAAGGCATTCGACGCATCTTTGTATTCTGCAGCTATTTTTTCGATGTGATCACTGGTTTCTAAAACACTTTTTACTTTTTCCGGAATTGCTTCAAGTTCGGCAAGCAAGGTTCTAAATTTTGTTTCACTGATGGTACCTTTTTTCTTCGCCAAGGACAATGCCATAAGCGTAAGAACAGTGACTTGTGCCGTAAATGCTTTTGTTGAGGCTACACCGATTTCTGGTCCAGCGTGGGTGTATGAACCAGCGTCAGTAATGCGTGAAATCGATGATCCAACCACATTGCAGATTCCAAGTATAGTAGCTCCCTTGGATTTTGCCAATTCGAGGGCTGCCAAGGTGTCGGCTGTTTCTCCAGATTGTGAAATGGCAATCACCACATCATTTTCGTTGATGATCGGATTGCGGTAACGGAACTCACTTGCATATTCGACCTCAACATTGATGCGGGCCAAATCTTCGATGAGGTATTCTCCCACCAAACCAGCATGCCAAGATGTACCACAGGCTACGATGATCAAACGGTTGGCTTGAATCATTTTCTGCTCGTAGTCGCGAATACCACCCAAGGATACCCATCCTTCATCAGCGTTCAATCTTCCGCGGAAACAATCTTGAATGGATCGCGGCTGTTCGTGAATTTCCTTGATCATGAAATGTTCGTATCCCCCTTTTTCTAGGGCTTCGAGCTCCATTTCCAATTCTTGGAAGAATGGAGTTTTTTCTTGATCAGCAATGTTATATAGTTTCAACCCTTCATCAAGGTCGATGATGGCAATTTCTTCGTCATCGAGGTAAACAACTTTCTTTGTGTATTCTACGATTGGAGTAGCATCGGAAGCAAGGAAAAAATCTCCTTCAGCGCCAATACCAATCACAAGAGGACTACTTTTTCTTGCGGCAACAATACGTCTCGGATAGTCTTTCGACATGGCAACAATGGCGTAGGCGCCAACAACATGCGAAAGTGCCAAGCGCATCGCTTCACCAAACCATACATTTTCTTTTTTGCTGATGTGATCAATCAAATGCACGAGCACCTCGGTGTCGGTCTCACTTTGAAAGATATATCCCTGTTTGATGAGCTCTTTTTTCAAGCTATCGTAGTTCTCGATTATTCCATTGTGTATGAGCGCGATCGATCCGTCCATTGACATGTGAGGGTGCGCATTTACATCATTTGGAGCGCCATGGGTTGCCCAACGGGTATGCCCAATGCCTAAGTGTCCGAACAAATCTTTGTCCGCAGCAAAGTCCTCCAAATTGGAAACCTTGCCTTGACGCTTGTATAAATTGATGGCGTTCTCCGCATCCAATAGTGCAATACCAGCGCTATCATATCCGCGGTATTCCAATCGTTTCAAACCCTTAAGAATGATTGGATATGCTTGTTTTTTTCCGATGTATGCTACAATTCCACACATAAGTATTAGAATTCAGTGTAAGTAAGAACGACTCGTGGCCGCATTTTATTGATGGTTTCTGGACCGTTGAAAATGATTCTATCAGCAGAATTGATGAAAAAGCGTGGAGAAAGAATAAGTTCTGTGGTGCTAATGTCTCCTCTGATGAGGGCTTGTACAAAGTTTCGGATATCTATGGTGTATTGTTTTTTGAATAAATCATATACCCCAAACACACCTATACCACCCAAAGCACCATCAACACGAATGGAGACGGATAAATCGTCACCAGGGTAATATTTTGCGCCAGTTTGATGTTGGATCGGTAAGATCAATTGGGCATTGTGAATAATGGCTTTTTTCGGAATGTTCTTAAGACCGGGTATGTTCACTACCGCACGACTTTTAAACGATTGAGCATAAAATTCCTTTTGTCCAGAAATGGTGTCATTGATGACATTTTGTACCGGTTTCCCTGAGTTGTCAATGTCGACATGATTGAAATCGGCGCACTCGGAATTGATGAGAAAATCGAAGGTTTTCTTACTATCGTCTTTGGTGTAATAAATGGTCATTTTGGACAATGGGTCGTTCAAGTCAAAGTAGAACACTCCACCTTTTCCGGAAGCTTGGGGCGGGTTATTGACACGAACCTTAAGTCCTTTGAAATAGCTCAAAAAGTTGTCGTTGGATGAAAAATTGCTTCCGCCGGTCACTGCCTCATACAGAAAGCGTTGTGCGAGTGATTTTTTCAAATGAATGCGCAACTGGGTATCTACGGTATCAAGGCCAATAACTGTAAGGCCACTAGGATTTGGCACAAATGACTCTGTTCCTGGTTCAACAAGATTGGTCGAGAAGGTGCTCAATTGATCAAATGAATAATACGTCGAGTCCAAATAAAATTTCTCGGACACTTCAAAAACCTCAAGATTTTGGGCACTAAAGTCACCGGAATATCCACGGTATTCGAGGCCTAGCACAATGGAATCGATGGTGATCTCCGACAAGTTTCCAAAGTTTGGATTCACACCAGACAACCTAAATTGGGTGTAAAACCCAGCGTTCACGGTTCCGAAGTTTGGATCGTTGTACGAACCTAAAACGGCGTAAGCGGGGTTGTCGGAAATAATGGAATCTTCGACATAGGTGAAGGTCTGCAGTTCAAAGGTATCAACCTGCAACGAATTCAGTAAACTGTTTGGATCAAGCACATCTTGACCCAATCCATTTTCTTTCTTTTTACACGCCAAAAGCACCAAAGCGAACAAAGCAATGCTGCACGCTTGAAGGAAGAAACGATGAAATGTTGGGTGGTACTTGACCATGTTAATTTGTGGTACTTTCGTCAATTATTTTATCAAAAAACTCAGACAGCACTTTCACCTGTAGTTCTTCAGCGACGTAGGCTTGTTTTGCACAAGTCGCTTGATCGAAGATGCTTTGCAGTTCAGGAGATAGCGATTCACTCGAGATGTTTACGCCGTCTGAAAATTGAACTGCCACACGGGTGATATTGGCAAAATCTGTTTCGGTAAGTTGGTCTGTAACCTCATTACCCAAGCCATCAAATTTAAGTTTATCCCCAAAACGAGGGTCCCAATTTTTGTTAAACCCTTCGTCGTATAAACTATAAACAACCTTTGTGTTGGCGAAATGAGGATCCTTATTGTACAATTGCTTGATATACAGTGGCATCGGCGCTGTCATCCAACCATGACAATGAATGATGTCTGGTTGCCACCCTAGCTTTTTAACCGTTTCCAAGACCCCACGACAAAAGAACATAGATCGCTCATCATTGTCCGCATAGGGTACTTCATTGTCATCTGCAATGTTGTTTTTTCTTTTGAAAAACTCGTCGTTATCAATAAAATAAACCTGCATCCGCGCTGCAGAAATCGACGCCACTTTAATGATCAATGGGTGATCGGTATCGTCAATAATTAGATTCATTCCAGACAAACGAATCACCTCATGGAGTTGGTGACGGCGTTCATTGATACTCCCAAATCGTGGAGTAAAAACTCTAATTTCTTTCCCAGCCTCTTGGATTCCTTGCGGCAGTCTTCTGGCAGTCGATGAAATCTCAGATTTCGGTAGGAAGGGGAAGATTTCCTGTGATACAAATAGTATCTTCTTTTTCTCCATGCAAGGTTTAAATTCGTAAAAACTTTACAAAAATATAGAAAAAAAAGGGGACCTTGGTTAAAAACGGATAGATTTGTCGATTTGACACGAACTTGAAGGTATGGGAATGCCCACTGTTTACACAACTGCACATGAATTAAGTA